>DASTGV010000454.1:0-4593 GCA_035718765.1 Nocardioidaceae bacterium | reverse complement strand
CCGGCGCGGCCTAGCCTCGTGGTGTGCCCGGCGCTAGCCGAGGCGGGCCAGGAAGCGGTCCCGGTCCACCACCACCCGGGTGACCTCGCCGTGGGCGACCAGCCGCCCGTCCGGGTCCTGCTCGGCAGCCACCTCGAAGCGGACCAGCCGCCCGGCGACGTACGCCACCGTCGCGGTCACCCGCACGACCGCACCCACCGCGCTGGCGCCCACGTGCTCGAGCTGCACCCGGGTCCCGACGCTGGTGCGCCCCTCGGGCAGGTCCGGGTCGACCGCCGCGCAGGTGGCCGCCTCGCACCACGCCAGCATCCGCGGCGTCGCCAGCACCTCCAGGCTGCCCGACCCCAGCGCCACCGCCGTGTCCTCCGCGGTGACCGTGAACTCCAACGTGGCCGACTCTCCGACTCGCATCCCGCCATCCTGCCGACCCGTCACCTGGTTGGCAGTCTCACCGGCGTGTCGCACAGGCAGTGACGGGTCGATTGGCCGTGGCCCCGGTGCGGATGCGACAATGGGAGCGGCCTCGACCGTCACGGTCGGGGCTGCTGACTGATCAGCGTTGAGGAGGACACCATGGGTAAGACCGGCCGCAAGCGCCGCGCCCGCAAGAAGAAGGGCGCCAACCACGGTAAGCGCCCCAACGCCTGACCCAGGCGTTCTTGCGCTCGCACGCGCACAGCAGAAGACCCCGTCGCCAGCACTGGCACGGGGTCTTCGTACGTCGGACCGGGCCACCGACCCGTCGACAGCTGTGCGACACGCCGGTGAGACTGCCTACCAGGTGACGGGTCGGCGCAACGACGGTCAGTAGTCGGTGATCTCGACCTGGACCTGGCGGATCCGGAGCAGCACCTTGTCGCGCAGGGTCTCCGGGGCGTGCTCGGTGCAGGAGCGCTGGATCAGCGCCTTGACGGTGCGCTCGAGGTCGTACTTCTGCAGGCACGGGCCGCACTCGTCGAGGTGGTGCTGGATCTCGGAGGAGTCGGCGGTGGGCAGCTCGTTGTCGATGAAGAAGAAGACCCGCTCGAGCACCTCCGAGCAGTCCTTGTCGTGGGGGTTGCCGCAGCTCACGACGCGTCGCCCCCCTTCGTGCCGGCCGCGGACAGGCCCCGGTGGCGGGCGTACTCCTCGAGCATCTCGCGCAGCTGGCGACGGCCGCGGTGCAGCCGCGACATCACGGTGCCGATCGGGGTGTCCATGATCTCCGCGATCTCCTTGTACGGGAATCCCTCGACGTCCGCGAGGTAGACCGCGAGCCGGAAGTCCTCGGGGAGCTGCTGGAGGGCGTCCTTGACGTCGCTGTCGGGGAGGTGGTCGAGCGCCTCCGTCTCGGCGGACTTCAGACCGGTCGAGGAGTGCGACTCGGCCCGGGCCAGCTGCCAGTCCTCGACGTCCTCCGCCATGGACTGCTGCGGCTCGCGCTGCTTCTTCCGGTACGTGTTGATGAAGGTGTTGGTGAGGATGCGGTACAGCCAGGCCTTCAGGTTGGTGCCCGGCTTGAACTGGTGGAACGCCGCGAACGCCTTCGCGAACGTCTCCTGGACCAGGTCCTCCGCGTCGGCCGGGTTGCGGGTCATCCGCATGGCGGCGGAGTACAGCTGGTCGAGGTACTGCATGGCGTCGCGCTCGAAGCGGAGCGACCGCTCGGCCTCGGTCTCGGTCGCCACGTCGACCTCGTCGGTGTCGAGGTTCGGGGCGGGGTTGTCTGTCATTGCCTCCCAGCCTACCGGGAGGGCGGGGTACGAGCCGCGTGCGCTCACGCGGGGAGAGACAGGCCGGTCGCACGTCGTGGTGCCGGTCACATCCGCTCCTCTTCTGGTGTCGGGGTGGTCACACGGCCCAACACGTCATGCGCGGATCTGATTCCCCGCGCCCACGACGTCGCGGACCACGAACTCCAGCACCGCCTCGACCACGATCCCCATCGCCACCTCCGCGGTGACGGGCCCGCGCTTGGGCACCTTGAGGCCGTGGTCGGCGCCCGGCACGACGGTCAGCTCCCGGTCGGGCGGGAACTCCTCGGGACGCCCGAACGCGTCCCGCTCCCCCTGTACGACGAGGGTGGGCACCGTCACCGCCTCGAGCTCGTCGAGCCGGGAGCGCTCCGGGTGTCCCGGCGGGTGCAGCGGGAAGGACAGCGCCACGTAGCCGGAGGCGCCGAGCTCGCGCGCCGTACGCGCGGCCGAGCGGGCCCCGGCGGACCGGCCGCCGACGACCAGCGGGGTGCGCACCCGCAGCGCGTTCGCGGCCGCCACGAAGCAGGCGTCGAGGACCTCGGGTCGCGGCGCGATCTTCCGCCCGGCCACCCGCCAGGGCTGCTCGACGCGGACGACCGAGATGCCCTGGCGGGGCAGCTCCGCGGCCAGCGCCTCGAGGTCCGCCGAGTCGACCCCGCCCCCGGCGCCGTGCCCGAGGAGCAGCGTCGCCACCGGGTGCCGGGACCGGTCGCGGTGCAGGCGGGCGTCGCCGTACGGGGTGCGCACCAGCTGGACGTCGGTCACGACGGCACGTCCTCCGCGACCTCCTCCGGGGCGAGCGCGTCGAGCAGCTCGGGCCCGTTGTTGCGGACGTTGTTGACCTGGGTGCTCACGGGGTAGGCCTCGAGCCGTCCCGGGGCGGCCGGCACGAGCAGCTTGAGCAGCTCGTCGGGGTCGGAGGTGCCCGGGTCCAGCCAGGCGGCGTACCGCTCCGGCTCGACCAGCAGCGGCATCCGGTCGTGGATGTGCCCGACCGCGTCCTCGGCGGTGGTGGTGAGCACGGTGCAGGTCCACAGGAACCGCTGCGGGTCGTCCGCGTCGCGGGTCGGGTCCTTCCAGATCTCGTAGAGACCCGCCATCGCCATCACCGAGCCGTCGGCGGGGTGGATGAAGAACGGCTGCTTGAGGGGCTTGCCCGCCTTGGTCTTCTGCTCGGTGGCGTACCACTCGTAGTAGCCGTCGGCCGGCAGGAGGCAGCGGCGCGAGGCGAACGGCCGCCGGAACGCGGGCTTCTCGTGCACCGTCTCCATGCGGGCGTTGATCATCTTGTTGCCGATCGAGGGCTCCTTGGCCCAGAACGGCACCAGCCCCCACTTTAGGGTGCGCAGCTGCCGCTCGGAGGCGCCCTGCTTGTCCTCGGGATCCGAGGGGCGCTGCACGACGGCGTACACCTGCTTGGTGGGCGCGACGTTGTAGTCGGGCGCCAGCGTCTCCTTGACCTCCACCTTGTCGATCTCGAACTCCTCGACGAGGTCCTCCGGCTTCCGGCTGGATGCGTAGCGGCCACACATAGTGGTCAGGCTAGCCGGGGGAACAGGTCAGCGCGCGAGGTCGTCGAGCAGCCGGGTGGCCGAGTCGGCCGAGCGCGGCAGGCCCTCGATCCAGACGCGGACGTCGGCCTCACCGAGGTCGAGGTCGGCGAGGAACTCCCGCAGCAGCGCGACGGACGTGCCGAGGTCGACGGTGCGCGGCACGACCGCGACCGCGCGGTCCAGCCCGAGCCGTCCGACGGTCTGTCCGCCGGAGTAGACCGCGCGGATCGCCTCGGTCACCTGGACCAGCCGCAGCGCACGGGTGAAGTGGTGGCCGGGAACCCCCGTGGGTTCCCGGAAGCACAGCTCGACGATGACCAGCGCGTGGCTGCCGGACACGAGCACGTCGGTGAGGTCGGCCTCGCGGTAGATCTCGTCGAGGCGGGTGCGCACGTGCGCCAGGCTGGCCAGCCCGGTCAGCGGGTCCTCGCAGGACAGGTCGTGGAGGTACTCCAAGGTGGCGTCGCTCCACGCGACGGACAGCGCCTCGGCCGCCTCGAACGCCGGCGGCGCGCCCAGGACCAGGTCGTAGGTCGTACGCAGCCCGGACAGTGCCTCTCCCAGGGCGGCACCGTCTCGAGCCACGTCACGACCCACCACGGTGCAGGCCGCGATGACGTCGGCGTCGCGCACTCCCCCGACGAGCGCCTCCCCCACCGCCTCGAAGCGCATCGGCAGAGCCTGCCGGACGTCTTCGGGCAGGTCACGACCCACCGTCTCCGCGGGCGGCTGCGCCGGGGCACGGCGGAACGTCAGCGTCGGGAAGATCGGCACCTGCACCGCCTCCTCGTCTCGCCCGCTCCGCCGCTCCGTCAGCGGCAGTCACCACGGTCCTGCAGTGATGGGACGGTCCGACTTGGGGGGTATGACGCAGTTCCCGCCAGCTTTTTACCTGACCGGTCCGACGAGATCTTCCGCCGACCAGACCATTTACCGTGGATCGGGGGCGCGAACCCCGAACGGCGGTTACCTTGGCGCTCGGGAAAAGACTGTCGGTTCCCGGCGTCATGAGGACGCCTCCGGCCCGTCTCTACCCATGAGGCCATGACCGATCTCCTGAGCGATGTCGAGACGCCCAGCGACGCCGAGCTCATCTCGCGCGTACGCGGGGGGGACGTCGCTGCCTACGGCGAGCTGTTCAGCCGCCACAAGGACGCCGCCCGGCGGCTGGCGCGGCAGCTGGTCCGCGGCCCCGACTCCGACGACCTGGTCTCCGACGCCTTCGCCAAGGTGCTCACCGTGCTCCAGGGCGGGGGCGGCCCGGACGTCGCCTTCCGCGCCTACCTGCTGACCGCCGTACGGCG
>DASTGV010000453.1:0-3797 GCA_035718765.1 Nocardioidaceae bacterium | reverse complement strand
GCCCGCACCAGGTTCAGCGTGGACGCCGACGAGTGGTAGACCTCGACCAGCCGCTGCGGGTCCGGTACCCGCGCCTCGGCGGTGAAGTCGAAGCCGTTCACCGCGTCGCCGCGGTACGCCGGCAGCGTCACCCCCTCGCGGGTCTCGAGGTCGGAGGACCGGGGCTTGGCGTACTGCCCGGCGATCCGGCCGAGCTTCACCACCGGTACCGACGCGGCGTAGGTGAGCACCACGGCCATCTGGAGCAGCACCCGCAGCTTGTTCCGGACGTTGTCGGCGGTCACGCCGTCGAAGGTCTCCGCGCAGTCCCCGCCCTGCAGCAGGAACGCCTCGCCCCGGGCCACCGCCGCGAGCTTGGCCTTCAGCTCGTCGCACTCGCCCGCGAACACCAGCGGCGGCACCCCGCGGAGCTTGCCGACGGCGGCGTCGAGCGCGACGGTGTCGGGCCAGGTCGGCTGCTGTGCCGCGCCGAGGGCACGCAGTGCGGCGAGGTCGGGCACGGCTGTCTGGGTCACTGCAACAGCGTACGGCCCCGGCTTGTGCCGCAGCGGGCGAGGTTTGTCCTGGCGAGCGTCGTCCGGCGGGACGCACGGCAAGGCGGAGGAGCGACGGCGATGCGAGCATCGTCACGTCACCGACAGCGCGGCTGGGCGCCCGTCAGACGGCGCGCAGCGGGCGAAACCTTGGTGGATGGGGCACTACGCTGCCCTGATGGCCGAGGTGACCGTGCGAGAAGCCCGGCCGGACGACGCGCCGGCGATCGCTGAGGTGTGGGCGGCCGCGGGGCCGCTGCTGGTGCGCTCCGCAGCGCGGGCGTCCGCCGACCTCCGCTCGGACCAGGTGGTGGGCCGCCGCCGCTGGGTGAGCGAGCTCGACGGCCGGGTCGTGGGCACCTCCAGCGCGCGCCGGCGGGACGACGGCACGGTCTCCGTCTCCGTCGAGGTGCATCCCGACAGCGGCAGCCGCCGCGTCGGGACCGCGCTGCTCGCGGCCGCGCTCGCGGCGTTCCCGGACGCCGCCGACTTCTCGGGGGTCAGCAACGACGACCCGATCGCACTGGCGTTCGCCGTCCGCAACAACTTCGTCCCCACCGGCGAGCACCGGATCGCCGGGGTGGACCCGCGCACCGTGCCGTCGGCCGGACCGGCGCCCGCCGGGCTCCGCGAGGTCCGCCTCGACGAGGTGGACCCCGAGCTGGTCCGCGTCGCCCACAACGCGTCGGCCGCGGACGACCCGAGCGGGCTGAGCCGGGCCTACGACCCGGCCGGCTTCCGCTCCGACTGGTGGGACAGCCCCGACAACGCGCCCGAGCTCGGCTGCGGGCTGCTCGACGAGTCGGCCGGCGCGCCGGTGCTCGCGGCGTTCACGGCCGTGCAGGTGGACCGGGCGCGCGGCCGGTCGTGGAGCTCGATGACGGCCACCCGGCCGGCGTACCGGGGGCGGGGGCTGGCCCGCTGGGTCAAGCAGACGATGCTCAACGTCGTCGCCGCGGCCGGCGTCACCTCGGCGACGACCGCCAACGACGCCACCAACGGACCGATGATCGCGGTCAACGACGCGCTCGGGTACGCCCCGGTCGGGCGGTGGATCCGCGTGCAGCGGCGGATCCTTCGCTGACGTGCGGCTCGCGACGTTCAACGTGCTGAGCGGGCGGACCCCGGGCGACGACCAGGTCGACCCCGGGCGGTTCGCGGCGGCCGTGGCCTCCCTGGACGCCGACCTGCTCGCCCTGCAGGAGGTCGACCGGCGCCAGCCCCGCTCCGGGTACGTCGACCTGGCCGCGGTCGCGGCCGAGGCGGGCGGGGCCGTCGCCCACCGTTTCGCGGCGGCCATGACCGGGCTGCCGGACGGCACCTGGTCACCGGCGACCGGCGAGGACGCCGCCGACGCGCCGGCCTACGGCATCGCGCTGCTGTCCCGCTACCCGGTCACCGACTGGCAGGTCGTGCCCCTCGCCCCGCTGCCGGTGCGCGTGCCCTACCGGTGGCCCGGCGCCCGGCGGCTGTCCTGGGTGCACGACGAGCAGCGGGTCGCGCTGGTGGCCGAGGTGGCGGCGCCGGACGGCCCGCTGCGGGTGGCCGCCACGCACCTGTCGTTCCTGCGGGTCTCCGGCAGCCGGCAGCTCCGGCGGCTGATGGCGGCGGCCGGTCCCCTGGACCTGCTGCTGGGTGACCTCAACCTGCCGCCGACGCCCGCCACGCGGCTGACCGGGATGCGACCGCTGGTCGCCGCTCCCACCTTCCCGGCGGACCGGCCGCGCGCGCAGATCGACCACGTCCTGGCCGGCACCGGACGGCTGGTCGCGACCGGCGGCGGGGCGGTCGCGCTCCCGGTCTCCGACCACCGCGCCCTGGTGGTCGACGTGGTCAGCCGCTGACCGAGCCGACCGGAGGTCGGTCCGGGGCTCCCGTACCGGCCACGGAGGTCTCAGGGCCGGCGGTGCAGCAGCAGCGGGAGCACGGCCTCCGCCCCGGCCCGCCGCAGGACCGCCGCGGCCACGGTCACCGGCCACAGCGAGGACGACCCGTCGACCACCAGCAGGACGACCCTGCCCCGCACGGCGTCCGCCAGGTCGCCGGCGTCGAGGTGGTCCTTCCAGAACGCCGCCTCGTCGGCGGAGGAGAGCTCCCGCAGGTCCGGTGGCGAGGGCGGGCCGGTCAGCGACGCCCGCTCGAGGCGGCCGACCGCCGCGAGGTGGTCGGCCACGGACCCGGTCATCACCGGCAGGCCGGTGGCGGACAGGTCGACGACCACCTCGGGCCTCGACCGCCAGGTGGTGCGCCACTGGCTGAGCAGCCGCACGCACGCGTCGAGCACGTCCTGGGGGGCCGGGGCGTCCCGGGCGAAGAGCGCCGCCACGGTCTCCCGCCACTCGGGGGCGTCGGCGAACACCAGGGTCCGGCCCACGTCGTGCGCGTCCTCGGGGGCGATCCGGCCCCGGGACCCGAAGGCGCCGCCCGGCCACATCTTCCGCGGCTCGAGGACGTGCACCTGGCCGCGGAGCAGCCCGGTGACGGTCGCCACGGTCTCCGCCGAGGGGGCGCCGTCCAGCGCCTCGGGCAGCCCGCCCCGGCACACCGAGCACCGCCCGCACGGCTCCGCCGCGGGGTCGTCGAGGGACTCCTGGAGCAGCTCCATCAGGCAGCGCTCGCCGCGGACGTAGGCGCGCATGATGTCCGCCTCCCGGCGGCGCACCGCGACCACCCCTTCGTAGTGCTCGGCGTCGTAGGTCCACGGGGTGCCGGTCGCGACCCAGCCGCCCTCGACCCGGTCCACGACCCCGTCGACCGCGAGCTGCTTGAGCATCAGCTCGACCCGGCCGCGGCGTACGCCGGACTGCGCCTCGACGGCCACCACGCTGAGCGGCTCGTCGGGCGACCGGTCGAGGACGTCGAGCACGGCCCGCACCTGCTCGGGGACCGGGATCGTGGACGTCGCGAAGTACTCCCAGACCCCGGAGTCGGCGTCGGACGGGAGCAGCACCGCGTGCGCGTGCTCGATCGCGCGGCCGGCGCGCCCGACCTGCTGGTAGTAGGAGACCGGCGAGGGCGGCGCGCCGACGTGCACGACGAAGCCCAGGTCGGGCTTGTCGTAGCCCATCCCCAGCGCCGAGGTCGCCACCAGCGCCTTGAGCCGGTTGTCGCGCAGCGCGTCCTCGAGCGCATGGCGGCGGTCGGCGTCGAGCTGCCCGGTGTAGGCGGCGACCGGCACCGCGTCGCCGTGCACCTCCCGCACCGCCGCGGCCAGCCGCTCCGCGTCGGCGACCGTCAGCGTGTAGACGATCCCGGAGCCCGGCA
>DASTGV010000452.1:0-2296 GCA_035718765.1 Nocardioidaceae bacterium | reverse complement strand
GTCCCGGTGCTGTCGTCCGACGGCTCGGTGGCGGTGCCCGAGCAGCCCGAGCCCCGGCTCGCGCTCACGGTCCGGTGGGTGGCGGCCGACGAGGTGCACACCGCGTGGACGTGGCGCTACCGGGTCGGCACGGACGACCGGGTCTACGCCCTGTCCGAGACGCGCGGGCTGCGCGCCGTACGCCGTCCGGAGCGGGAGCAGGAGCTGCTGGACGCCCTGGTCCTCGACGACGAGCAGGCCTACCACCTGTGCCGCGGCCACCAGCGGGGGATGGGCCTCGAGGACGAGCGGACGTTCCGCGACGCGCACGCGATCCTGTTCGCCGAGCAGCTGCTGCCCGGCCTGCGCGGGCAGGTGGAGGTGGACGAGGTCGGCGAGCAGCCGGACTACCGCGAGCTGTCGGGGACGCCGGTCGTGCACGTCACCACCCGGCCCGACCAGGACGAGGCCCGCACCGACTGGCTCGACCTCGAGGTGGAGGTCGTCGTCGACGGCACCCACATCGCGCTCGCGCACGTGCTCGAGGCGCTCACCAAGGGCATGGACCGGGTGATCCTCCGCAGCGGCAAGCACCTGCGCATCGACCGCCCCGAGCTGGCCCGGCTGGCCCAGCTCGTGGAGGCGGCCGGCGAGCTCCAGGAGCAGCCGGAGGACGGGGTCCGTCTCGGCCACCACGACCTCGGCCTGTGGGACGAGCTCGCCGAGGTCGGCATCGTCGACGCCCAGGCCGCCCGGTGGGTCCGGTCGGCCCAGGCCCTCCGCTCGCTCGACACCCTGCCCGAGGTCGAGCCGGTGGGGCTCCGGGCGGAGCTGCGGGCCTACCAGCTCGCGGGCTTCCGGTGGCTCGCCTACCTCTGGGAGTCCGGTCTCGGCGGGATCCTCGCCGACGACATGGGCCTCGGCAAGACGCTGCAGACCCTGGCGCTCGTCGCCCATGCGCGCGACCGCGGTGCGGCGCCCTTCCTGGTGGTGGCCCCGACGAGCGTCGTCGGCATGTGGGCCCACGAGGCCGCGACGTTCACGCCCGGTCTCGACGTGCGCGTGGTGGGCGAGTCGCAGGCCCGCCGCGGCGAGTCCGTGCGCTCGCTGGCCGAGGGCGCCGACGTGGTGGTGACCTCGTACACCCTGTTCCGGATCGAGGCGAGCGAGTACGTCGACCTCGACTGGGGCGGCCTGGTGCTCGACGAGGCGCAGACCGTCAAGAACCACCACGGCAAGACCCACCAGGCGGTGCGGCGGCTCGAGGTGCCGTTCCGGCTCGCGCTGACCGGGACGCCGATGGAGAACCGGCTGATGGAGCTGTGGTCGCTGCTGTCGATCGTCGCGCCCGGGCTGTACCCGTGGCCGCAGCGGTTCCAGGAGCTGGTCGCGATCCCGGTCGAGCGGCTCGGCGACCGGGAGGTGCTCGCCCGCTTCCGGCGACGGATCCGGCCGTTCCTGCTGCGGCGCACCAAGGAGCGGGTGGCGGCGGACCTGCCCGCCAAGCAGGAGCAGGTCCTGGAGGTGTCGCTGACGCCCCGGCACCGCACGGTCTACGACACCCACCTGCAGCGCGAGCGGCAGACCGTGCTCGGTCTCGTCGACGAGTTCGACAAGCACCGGATCGCGATCTTCCGGTCCCTGACCCGGTTGCGCCAGCTGAGCCTGGACGCGGGGCTGGTCGACGAGGCGTACGACGGGATCGGCTCGGCCAAGGTCGACGTCCTCGTGGACCACCTGCTCGAGCTGGCCGAGGAGGGTCACCGCGCCCTGGTGTTCAGCCAGTTCACGTCGTTCCTCACCCGGGTGCGGCAGCGGCTCGAGCGCGAGGGCCTCACGTCGTCGTACCTCGACGGCACCACCCGGCACCGCCAGGCCGTCGTCGACGGCTTCCGGTCCGGCGACGACCCGGTGTTCCTGATCAGTCTCAAGGCCGGTGGCGTGGGGCTGACCCTGACCGAGGCCGACTACGTGTTCGTGCTCGACCCGTGGTGGAACCCCGCCGTGGAGGCGCAGGCCGTCGACCGCACCCACCGCATCGGCCAGACCCGGCCCGTGAACGTCTACCGCCTGGTGTCCACGAACACCATCGAGGAGAAGGTGATAGCGCTCAAGGCCCGCAAGGCCGCGCTGTTCGCCCAGGTGGTCGACGACGACGCGCTCATGTCGGCGCCGCTGGGGGCCGACGACGTGCGGGCGCTGTTCGAGGACTAGCCGAGAGGGCTAGCCGATGCAGCGGCCATGACCGAGTGCCGCGAGGCCGGTCAGGTCACCGCTGCCGAACGACGTCCGGCCGTCGTTGTCGTCGTACATCAGC
>DASTGV010000451.1:0-8329 GCA_035718765.1 Nocardioidaceae bacterium | reverse complement strand
CGCCGAACGTGCCCTTCGGGGTGGGCAGCATCAGCGGCTGGTCCTGCGGCGCCGGCTCCCAGTGGATCAGGTCGTCGGACCATGCGTGGTAGATCGAGCCCTCACCGAAGTACATCAGCCAGCGGCCGTTCACCTGACGGTCCAGGATCCCGCCCGCCTTGCTCCACGGGGTCGGGGTGTCCTGCGCGTTCGGCTCGAAGGTGTTGAAGCCCGGGAACAGCGGCCCGTGCTTCTCCCACGTGTACAGGTCGGTCGAGGTGGCCAGGCACAGCTGGGCGTTCGTGCGGTCCCAGGCCGAGTAGGTGAGGTAGTAGGTGCCGTCGATCTCGGTGACCCGCGGGTCCTCGCAGCCGAAGCGCTCGTAGTCCTCGGTCGGCGAGAGCACCGGCTCCGGGTGCCGCTCGAAGTTGATGCCGTCGTCGCTGGTGGCCAGGCCGACGTGGCTGACGATGTCGTCGGCGTGCGCCCGGTAGAGCAGCACCACCTGGTCGTCCTTCACGACGGCGGCCGGGTTGTAGACGCTCGACGACTCCCACCCGTCGCCCTGCGGCCGCAGGATCGGGTTGGCGTCGTAGGGCGTGAACGGTCCGAGGGGGAACTCGGCGTGCGGGTTGCTCATGAGGTTCGCTTCCTAGGTGGGGTCTTCGGTCGGTCGTTCTCAGCGGCGGACGAGCGTGAAGCCTCCCGGCGCGACGCTGACGGGGACGGTGGACGCGGCGGTGGTCCGGTGGCTGACCAGGGCACCCTGGCCGTCGTACGACCAGACGTCGGCGGTGCCGCTGCCGGGGACGGCCACCTTGGCCTGCTCGGTCGCCGTGGCCGCGCTGCGCAGCAGCGCGGTGCCGTGGCCGTCGCCGCCGAGGACCAGCCTGGTGACCAGCGGCTGCACCACGAGGGCGTCGAGCCGGGTCTCGCCGCCGGTCGTGGTGGCGGTGACGGTGCCCTGGCCGGCGCCGAGCGTGCCCGGCAGGGTGACCGGGAGCAGCGCGCCGGGTGCGGGCGAGTCGCCCTGCGGGCCGACGTCACCGGAGCGGACGTCGCCGAGGCGGCCGCCGGCGGTGAACGTGGTGACGCCGGTGCTGCCGGGCTGCAGGTCGGCGACCGGCATCAGCAGCGCGGCCGGGTGGGCGCCGAGGTCGTACGTCGCGGTGCTGCCGTCGCGCAGGACGGCGTACCCGCTGCCGCCGTACTGCGACTCCCCGGTCCACAGCGACGACGGCCTCACGACCGTCGCGTCGCCGGACAGGCGCCCCTCCTCCGCCTGTACGACGGACGGGGCGACCCGCTCGCGGACCGACGCGGTCTCGGCGACCCGGCGGGCGGCCGGGTGCGCGTCGAGCGCGAGCATCGTGAGCAGTCCGTGGATCGTCGACTCGGCACCGGAGTTGCGGTTCACGGTGCCGTCCGGGGCGACGCCGTCGAAGGTCACCCCGGTGGCCGGGTCGTAGGTCGGGGCACCGGATGCGTTGGCGCCGAAGAACCACGCGGCGACGACGCCGGCCAGCCGCTCCCCGGCACCGCCAGTGGCCAGCAGCGACTGCACGCGCGAGTCGACGCCGTAGGCGATCTGGCTCGCGTCGAGCCGGGTCGGCAGCCGGCCGTTGTCGGGTCCGCCGGAGGTGAGCAGCCACGGGTCGAAGGTGAACGAGTCGCGGGCCGCGGTCCGCGTCAGGGCCGCGTCGCCGAGGACGTCACCGGCGCCGGCCAGCGCGGCCGGCATCTGCGAGGACCAGGCGTGCCAGTCCGAGCGGGACAGCGCCCACGGGAGCACGCCCCCGAAGGGCCAGGTGCGGGCGTCGCCGCCGGACAGCTGCGCGATGCCGTCCGCGAGCCGGGCGAGCACGTGCCGGGCCTGGTCGGAGCCGCCGGCGCGCTCGTAGGCGACCAGCCCGAGCACCGCCTCGGCGGAGGCGTCGGCGCCCTGGGCGACCAGCCAGGCCGGGGTGCGGCGGCCGTCGACCTGGAGGTACTGCCCGTCGTGGCTCAGCACCTCGCGGTCGAGCGCGCCGACGGCCAGGTCGAGCCGCGCCTTCAGGAAGCCGGCGAACGCGGGGTCGTCGCTGCGGAAGGCGGCGTACCCCTCGCCCAGCGCCCAGACGGTGCGGGCCAGCCAGTAGGACGCGTCACTGTCGGACGGGTCCGGCAGCTCCTTCGGCTCGGCGCTGGGGTGCAGGGTGCCGTCCGGCTGCATCCAGAGCACCACGTTGCCGGCGTTCGGCCCGGTCGCGGTCTGCAGGTAGGTGAGACCGCGGAGCATCTCGAAGGCGCGGGTGCGGCTCGACGCGGCGCCGGTCTGCCGCCAGTCGCGGAGGTACACGACCGCGGCGCGCGCCATGTCGTCGGCGTTGAAGGCGCCCTGGCCGTAGGTGTCGGTCGCCGCGTCGTAGCTGCCGCCGCCGACCCGCCGGAAGGACCCGTCGGCGTTGTGGTCGGCGTAGGTCCACAGCGTCCCGACGGACGGCTCGCTGTCCAGCCGGTAGGTCGTGTGCCCGTCCTGCTGCGGCGGGGTGACGGTGTCGCCCAGGAAGTCGAGGTGGTCGAGGTTCGTCAGCCGGGCGGGCGGCGTCGCCGCCGTGGGTCCGGCCTCCGCGTTCGGCGCGGCCGCGACCAGGACCGCCGAGACGGCGAGCAGAGCGGTGGCGAGGTGACGCTTCATGTGTGGTCTCCCGAGAGGTCGACGGTGTGACGTTCTGCTGCGGCCCGGGTGGCGGCCAGGGCGAGCCGGGTGGCGGCCACCGCCTCGGTGACGCCGCTGCGGGGCCTGCTGCCGGTGCGGATCGCGCGGACCAGGTCGGCCATGGCCGAGCGGACGCTCTCCGCGTAGACGGCGGCCTTGGCCGGGTGCCCGCCGAGCGTGAGCGTGACCCTGGCGTGGTGCGGGACGGTCAGGTCGCGGCCGCGTCCGCGGGCGTGGTCGGCGCCGGCGTCGCGCCGTACGTCGACCGTGACGGCCGCCTCCGGCCCGAGCCGGAAGCCCTCGACGTCGAAGAGGTCCGTGCGCGACGGCAGCTCCTCGACGAGGTCGGCGCCGGCGTCGTCGGTCCACAGGTCGACGACCGCCTGGACCGGGATCCAGCCCTCGATGCGGGTCTCGGCGCTGCCGTGGTCGAGCCGCATCAGCTGGCGCTCGGCACGGTGCGCGTGGGTGAACGAGTGGGTGTGCGTGGCCAGCACGTCGTCCCCGTGGTGGACGGTGGCGCTGACCAGGTCCACGTGTCCGGTCGTACGGCGCGCCGCGGCGGCCTGCACGGCGGTGGCGTCCCGGCCGAGCAGCATCGCGGCGGCGTCGAAGAAGTGCACGCCGTGCTCGACGAGGATCCCGCCGCTGGCGTCCTGGTCCCAGAACCAGTGCGCGTCGTGGAGGTCCTCGTCGCTGGCGTCGTTCTCGAACAGGAAGCGCTGCGGCGTGCCGAGCAGCTCGGCCTGCAGCCGGGCCACCGCGGCCAGCAGCGGGTTGTAGCGCAGCACGTGGTCGACCACGAGGACCCGGTCGCCGGCCGTGGCCGCCGCGACCAGGGCGTCGAGGTCCGTGGCCGTGGTGGCCAGCGGCTTCTCGCAGAACACGTGCTTGCCGCACCAGAGCGCCTCGCGGGCGATCTCGGCGTGCGAGGCCGGCGGCGTGGCCACCACGACCACGTCGACGCTCTGGTCGCCCAGCATCTCCTGCCACGACGGGGCGATCCGCGCGTCGTACGCCTTGGCCAGCAGCGCGGCGGCCTCGGCGTCCCGGTCGGTGACCACGTGCACCGCGACGTCCGGCAGGTCCGCGACGGCCCCGGTCAGGAAGGTCGCGAACCGGCCGGCGCCGACGACACCCAGACGGACGGGGGACCCCAGAGATGACGGAGGCATGTCAGCCCTTCACCCCGCTGCTCAGCTCCGATCCGGTGAAGTGCTTCTGGAAGGCCACGAACAGCGCGACCGCCGGGGCCGCCAGCACCACAGCGCCGGCCAGGACCGCGCCGGCGGGGTTCGTCGCGCGTCCGGCGATGTTGCTGATGTAGTTCGCCAGCGTCACCGCGAGCGGCTGCAGGCTCTGGTTCTTGGTGACCAGGAAGGGCCAGAGGAACTCGTTCCAGGGACCGATGAACGTGATCAGCAGGACCGTCAGCATCGCGGGACGGACGAGCGGCAGCGCCACCGACCACAGGATCCGCAGCTCGCCCGCCCCGTCCAGCGCCGCGGCGGAGAACAGGTCGTCCGGCAGCTGCAGGAAGAACTGGCGGAAGACGAACACCGCCGCGGAGTTGATCGCGAACGGCGCGATCATGCCGAGGTAGGAGTCGGCCAGGCCGTAGGTCCGCACGATCAGCACGTAGATCGGGATGATCAGCAGCTGGAACGGCACGATCTGCACCAGCAGCATCACCGCGAACAGCGCACCCCGGCCGCGGAATCGCAGCCGGGCCAGCGCGTAGCCTGCGAGCACCCCGAACAGCATCGTCATCACCAGCACGCCGCCGGTGAAGACGCCGGAGTTCACCAGCGACTGCACGAGGTTCACCCGCGAGTTGATGTCGGCGTAGTTGTGCAGGGTCAGGCCGCCCGAGGGGATCGCGCCCCTGATGGACGTGTCCGGCTTGGCCTGCAGCGAGCCGACCACCATGTAGTAGAAGGGGAACAGGAACACCGCGGCGCCGACGAACAGCGCGAGCGTGCTCCAGACGCGTCGTCCTGCACGCATGTCAGTCACGCTCCAGAAGCTTGCGGCTGGTCAGGGAGATGAGCAGCACGAGGATCACCAGCAGCACGCCGATCGCGGCCGCCGTGTCGGGGTGACCCTGCTCGATGCCCTTCTGGTACATCACGAACACCGGTGACGCGGACGCGCCGTCCGGCCCGCCCCCGTTGGTGAGGAGGTACGGCTCGGTGAACAGGTTCGCCCCCGTGATCGTCGCCAGGATCACCACCAGCGTGGTCGCCGAGCGGACACCGGGCACGGTGACGTTCCAGAACGCCTTGGCCCTGCTCGCCCCGTCGACCGCCGCCGACTCGTAGAGGTCCCTGGAGACGTTCTGCAGCGCGGCCAGGTAGAGCAGGATCGAGAAGCCGAGCTGCTTCCAGGTCACGAACAGCGCGATCACCGGCATCGCCAGCCCGCTGTTCACCAGCCACGACGGGTTCGGTGCCAGCGGGCCGAGGATGCTGTTGACCATCCCGTCCTTGCCGAACAGGAACAGCCAGACCGCGACCAGCGCGACGCTCGCCGTCACGTACGGCACGTAGTACGACACCCGCAGGAACGTCCGGAACCGGGTCACCGCGTTGAGCGCGGTGGCCAGCACCAGCGACAGCACCACCGTCAGCGGCACGTTGATCACCAGGAACTCCGCGACGTTGACGAAGGACCGCTGCACGTCGGGGTCGCCGAGGACGTCCGCGTAGTTGGCGAGCCCGACGAACGGCCGGTCCACCTGCGCCCCCGGGGCGGCGAAGAAGTAGTCGTGGAAGGAGATCCACACCGCCAGCCCGAGCGGGTAGGCGAACACCGCCGCCAGGAACACGGCGTACGGCGCCGCGAAGAGGATGCCCAGCGGCTGCTTGCCGAGCACCCTCTCAGCAGCGCGGCTCATTCGGGGTCCCCGGGGAAGCGTGGCCGGAGTGAGCGCCACGAGCGCAAGGAGCGCTTTCCTGGGGTGGTCATCACGACTGGCCGGCGAGCTCGTCGGCCTTGGACGCCGCGGCGGCGAGGCCGTCGTCGACCGAGCTCTTCCCGAAGATCACGGACTTGGAGTAGTTGTCGCGGATCTCCTGCCAGATCTCCACCGAGTTGGGGATGTTCGGCACCTCGACCGTGCGCGACGCCTGGTCGGCGAAGGTCTTGTACTCGGGGTTCTTGGAGAAGTAGTCGGCGTACGTCGTGGGCAGGTCGGTCCGGATCGGCATCTGGCCGGACTTCTCCAGGAGCTTGCCGTCCTGGTCCTTCGACGTGGCGAACTTCAGCAGGTCCCACGCGGTCTTCTGGTTCTTGCAGGCCGAGTAGAGGCCGATGTTCTTCGCGTCGGTGAAGGTGCTGACCTTGCTCGCGTCCATGCCAGTCTTGGTCGGCACCGGCACGACGCCCCAGTTCACCTTGTCCTTGTAGACGGCGATGGCCCATGGGCCGACGACCGCCATCGCGGCCTTCTTGTCGGCGAACGCGTCGCCGTTGTAGGCCTCCTTGGGGGCGTAGCCGTCCTTGTACATCTGGGCCCAGAAGCTCCACACGTCCTTGCCGGCCTGGTCGTTGAAGGTGGCCTTGCCGTTCTCGACGGTCTGCTTGCCACCGGACTCGGCGGCGTAGAGCGGGTAGAAGTCGAACCAGGACTGGAAGAACTCGCTGGTCGGCGCGGGCGCGATGGCGGACGGCGCGGCTCCGGAGCCGACGATCTTCTTGCTCGCGGCCAGGAAGTCGGCGTAGGTCGACAGCTGCGGGTGGTCGGGGTTCAGGCCGGCCTTCTTGAACAGGTCCTTGTTGTAGAAGATCATCACCGGGTTCTGCTTCCACGGGATCTGGTAGAACTTCCCGTCCGGCGACTGGTACTGGTCGGCCGCGGAACCCGAGCGGGCCTCGATGTAGTCCTTCGCGCCCGAGAACTCGTCGAGGGCGACGAGGCCGCCCTGCTTCTGGAACTGCGGCACGGCGGCCGGGCTGGTGTTGAACACCAGGCAGGGCGCGTTGCCCGCGGTGATGGCGGCGCCGATGACCTCCTCGGAGGTCTTGCCGGCCGGGATCTCCTGAGCCGTCACCTTCTCCTTGGGGTGCGCGGAGTTCCACTCCTGCACCATCGCCTTGCCCCAGGCGATCTCCTCGGGGTTGTTCGACAGCCACACCTTGATCGGGCCGGTCGCGGTGGCGGCGTCGCTCGAGCCGGACCCGCCTCCGCAGGCGGCGGTCATCCCCAGCGCCAGGACGGCGGCGGACACGGTCAGGATCTTCGATCTCATCTGTGCTCCATCTCTCTACGTGTGGCTCGGACGGTCGGGGGTGCGTTCAGGGGCGCCTCGGGGCGGGACCGGTCGAGGCACGGACGACGAGCCGCGCGGGCGGCAGGTCGACCGGGCTGGGCTCGCGGCCGTCGACCATCTCGAGCAGCCGGGTGGCCGCCGCGCGGCCCCACGCGACGACGTCGGTGGTGACGGTGGTCAGGGACGGCTGCAGGTGCGCGGCGATCTCCGTGTCGTCGTAGCCGGTGACGGAGAGGTCGCCGGGCACGCTGATGCCGCGGGCGACGGCCAGGGACAGGCCGGCCATCGCCATCAGGTCGTTGGCGTAGACGATCGCGGTGGGCGGCTCGGCGAGGTCGAGCAGAGCGCGGGTCGCGGCGGCCCCGGACTCGGCCGAGAAGTCCGCCTCGACGCAGACGCCCTCCGGCAGTCCGGCCTCGCGCAGGGCCTCGGCCCACGCCGTACGACGGGACCGGCCGTGCACCATCGTCTGCGGGCCGGACACGTGGGCGATGTGCCGGTGGCCGAGCGAGACGAGGTGCTCGACGGCCGCACGGACACCGGGACCGTCGTCGACCCCGAGCGTCGGCACCTCCTGCCCCACGCTCGGCCCCACCACGACGGCGGGCAGCCCCAGCTCGGCGAGCAGGGCCGGACGGGGGTCGTCGACCTGGAGGTCGGTGACCAGCACGCCGTCGACACGGCCCTCCTTGGCCAGCCGGCGGTACGTCGCGGCGTCGTCGTGCTCGGCCACCATCAGCAGCAGGGCGTGCCCGCGCTCGGACAGCACCACCTCGAGGCCGGAGATGAAGGCCGGGAAGAACGCGTCGGCCCGGAAGACCTCGGGGGGCCGGGCGACCACGAGACCGACCGCGAGCGCCTTGGAGACCGACAGCGCGCGGGCCCGGGGGCTGGGCGTCCAGCCGAGCTGCTCGGCCACCTCGAGGATCCGGGCCCGGGTGCCCGGCGCGAGGCCGGGACGGTCGTTCAGCGCGAAGGAGACCGCACCCTTCGAGACGCCGGCCGCGGTGGCGACGTCGTTGATCGTGGGGCGGGCCATGCCTCACGACTAAACCGGTTTAGGTCCCGAGTGTCAAGGCTCACCCCGATTGCGGGGTAGTTGTCCGTACCGCTGCGGAACGACGTACTTCCCCAAACCGCTGCGGGGAGCCGGAAGGTAAAGGGATAGTGCCTAGGTGTTGAACCGGGTCCTCGCACTGCTGGCCGTGCTCGCCGTCCTCGCCCCGCTGGGGGTCGTCGCCTCCGACGCGTCCGTCGCGCGGCCGGTCAAGGCGCGCTACACCAACCAGCTCAAGCCACACACCGCGAGCGGGGCGCCGGTGCAGAGCTGCGCGGTCCCGTCCGTGCTGCGGGGCCGCGGCCGCTACGCCCGCTACTGGTA
>DASTGV010000450.1:0-2906 GCA_035718765.1 Nocardioidaceae bacterium | reverse complement strand
GTCGCGCCGCAGAGCGCGGAGACCACCCGCGAGCGGCCACCGAGCGCCGAGAGGACGGCGGCCCCGGCGGTCATCCTGGACGCGGTCCTCATCAGCAGGCCGGGACGGCCCTGCTGGTAGGGCTCGGCCACCATGCCCAGCCGTCGCTTCAAGAGCTCGGCCGCGGTGAGCTCGACGGCGGCGCCGGCGATCGCTATCCGTCGCGCCGGGAGGTTTTGCGCTGCCGGCGTCAGCAGCATCGCCAGGCCTCCCGCGGCGCTGGCCCCGGAGCCCGCGAAGACGAACGGCAGCTCCCGGTGCGCCTCGTGCCAGGCAGGGACGGCCGTGTTGGAGAGCAGTGCGGCCGTGTAGGTGGCGAGCGCGGGTCCGAAGAGCGCCGCCCCGGCCCCGGCGAGCCGGCCCAGCCGGGGCAGGCGGCCGGTCACGTACGAGGCGGCCGCCGCCGACGAGAGCGCGCTGAACGGCGCCAGGATGAAGGACCCCACGGACAGGGGCGAGGTCACCTTGATGACGCGCAGCATGTGGAGGAACCGCTCGGGGCGTCCGAGGTCGTGGACCAGGAACACCGTGCCGAGGCCGGCCCCGGAGGCTGCGGCGATCCTCGCGACCCGCTCCAGCGGCTCGTTGCCGGTCACCGCCGCCCCCTCAGCGAGCACGGCCGACGCTCCTGCCATGCCGCCCAGGAACAGGTAGAGGGGTACGTCCGGGGTCTTCCACGTCGGCGTCTTGATGATCTGCTTGCCGTAGTAGGACTCGAACTCCGGCGCCGGGACCATGCTGCGTTCCTTCACGGTCGCCGTCCCAGGAACGACGCGACGCCCAGCCCGACCAGCGTGGCCGCGGCGGCACCGACGTGCTTCCACATGGTGGCGATGTCCCGGGTCGGCACGACCGGGTCGGGCGGCAGCCCGTAGACCTCGGGCTCGTCGAGCAGCAGGAAGAACGCACCGTCGCCGCCGACCCCGTCGTCGGGGTCGCGGCCGTAGAGCCGCGCGACGTCGACGCCCTTCTCGTGCAGCTCGGCGAGCCGACGGTCGGCCCGCTCGCGCAGCTCGTCGACCTCGCCGTACTGGATGGACTCGGTGGGGCAGGCCTGCGCGCAGGCAGGCGTCTGACCGTCCTTGAGCCGGTCGTAGCAGAGCGTGCACTTGAACGCCCGCCCGTCCTCCTTGCGCAGGTCGATCACGCCGTAGGGGCAGGCGGACACGCAGTAGCCACAGCCGTTGCAGACGTCCGGCTGCACGACGACGGTGCCGAACTCCGTGCGGAACAGCGCGCCCGTGGGGCACACGTCGAGGCAGCCGGCGTGCGTGCAGTGCTTGCACACGTCCGACGACATCAGCCAGCGCACCCCGCTCTCGCCGGACGCGGTGGCCTGGTCCTCGCCGCTGGGCGCGGCCTGGGGCAGCCCGCTCTCGTGCGTGTCCCAGCCCGGCGGCCCCATGCCCGGGAGGCCGAGATCGGTGGTGGTCGGGTGCAGCGGCTTCTCGACGAACGCGACGTGCCGCCAGGTGCTCGCGCCCAGGGCCTGCGTGTTGTCGTAGGACATGCCCGTGAGGAGGTACCCGTCGTCGGGCACGTCGTTCCACTCCTTGCAGGCCACCTCGCACGCCTTGCAGCCGATGCACACCGAGGTGTCGGTGAAGAAGCCCATCCGCGGCGGGTGCTCCTCGTAGCCCGCGTCCCCCTGCACGTCCGCGAGCGGGCCGTGGAACGAGTTGGTCCGCATCAGTCGGTCCCTCCGTCGGTGGGTCGGTCGAGGTTCACCCCGGCGCGGCGGCGGTAGCCGTCGACGTATGCCGTCAGGTCGGCGCCGCGCGGCCGGCGACCCGGCCGGATGTCGCAGGTCCCGACCTTGTCCTGGATGTAGACGTTGGGGTCCATCGTCACGTTGACCAGGTCGTTGGGCGAGTCGCCCTGGGTGATGCCGTTGCGACCCCAGTGGTAGGGCAGGCCGACCTGCTCGACGTACCTCTCCCCCAGCCTCAGTGACCGCAGCCGGTCGGTGACCAGCACCCGCGCCTCGATCGCCGTGCGTGCGGTGACGATCGTGGCCCAGCCGAGGTGCTCGAGCCCGCGTTCACGGGCCAGCCGCGGCGACACCTCGCAGAACGCCTCCGGCTGGAGCTCGGTGAGGTAGGGCAGCGTGCGGCTCATGCCGCCGGCGGTGTGGTGCTCGGTGAGCCGGTAGGTCGTGAAGACGTACGGGAACACCTCGCTGAAGCTCGGGTTGATCGGGTTGCTCGCCTGGTCGAGCTTGCGCCGGGACGGGTTGTTCTGGTGGCCGTAGAGCGCGTTGTGCACCGGCGACTCGGGCGGCTCGTAGTGCGTGGGCAGGGGCCCGTCCGCGAGGCCGAGCGGCACGAACAGCCACGCCTTGCCGTCGGTCTGCATCACGAACGGGTCCTGGCCGCCGATCGCGTCGGGGCCCTTGGCGCCCTCCTCGGGCACGTGGTCGGGCGCCCGGTCCGGGACGAAGTCGGGGACGTCCGAACCGGTCCACCTGCCCGCCTCCGCGTCCCACCACACGTAGCGCTTGCGCTCGCTCCACGGGGTGCCGTCCGGCGCCGCCGAGGCCCGGTTGTAGAGGATGCGCCGGTTCGCCGGCCACACCCAGCCCCACTCCGAGGCGACCTGGTCCTGCTCCCAGCGGGGCTTGCGGCGGCGGGCCTGGTTGACCTCGTCGGCGTACACACCGCAGTAGATCCAGCAGCCGCAGCGGGTCGAGCCGTCCGGCTTCAGCTCGGTGTAGGCGCTCAGCGCCCTGCCGTCGGGACCCGTGCCGTTGATCTCGCGGAGCACCGCCTGGCCGTCGACCTCGCCGTGCTCGTCGGTCGGGTAGTCCCACGCCAGGTCGAGCAGCGGCCGGTCCATCTCGTCGGTGGAGCCGGCGAGCTTCTGCCGGA
>DASTGV010000449.1:0-4907 GCA_035718765.1 Nocardioidaceae bacterium | reverse complement strand
CCGAAGGCCGACCTGGAGAGGCTCGGCATCGACGTGGTCGCGGACCTGCCCGGGGTCGGCAGCAACCTGCAGGACCACCTCGAGGTCTACATCCAGTACGCCTCCAAGCAGCCGGTCTCCATCGGCCCCTGGCTCAAGCACCGGCACAAGCCGCGGATCGGGGCCGAGTGGCTGTTCCTGCGCAGCGGCGTGGGTGCGTCGAACCACTTCGAGGCCGGTGGCTTCATCCGCAGCAACGACCGGGTCGACTACCCGAACCTGATGTTCCACTTCCTGCCCATCGCCATCCGGTACGACGGGTCGCGGCCCGCCGCGGAGCACGGGTACCAGGTGCACATCGGGCCGATGTACTCCGACGTGCGGGGCACGGTGACGCTCAGGTCGCGCGACCCCTACGAGCACCCGGCTCTGCGGTTCAACTACCTGTCCACCGAGAACGACCGCCGCGAGTGGATCGAGATGGTGCGGGCCGCGCGGAACATCCTCAACCAGCCCGCCTTCGACGTCTTCAACGCCGGTGAGCTGTCGCCGGGTCCCGCCGTGGAGACCGACCAGGAGATCCTGGACTGGGTCGCCAAGGACGCCGAGACCGCGCTGCACCCGTCGTGCACCGCGAAGATGGGCGCCGACGACATGGCCGTGCTCGACCCCGCCTCGATGCGGGTGCACGGCGTCGACGGCCTGCGGGTCGTGGACGCGTCGGCCATGCCATACGTCACGAACGGCAACATCTACGCCCCCGTGATGATGCTGGCCGAGAAGGCCGCCGACATGATCGCCGGCAACACCCCGCTGCCGCCCTCCGACGCACCGTTCTACCGCTACCGCGACAACGACCCGCTGTACCCGCCCGAGCATCTGGCGGGGACGTCGCCTTCGACATCAGGAGACCACCGATGACACAGATCGAGGAGACGCGCGACTTCACCGCCACCGAGGGGCAGGCGGCCCTGTCCGTCCGGGAGCTCTGGAAGATCTTCGGCGACAAGGCCGACAAGGTCATCGGCACACCGGACGCCGGGCTGTCGCGCAAGGAGCTGCAGGCGAAGACCGGGTGTGTCACCGCGGTCAAGGACGTCTCCTTCGACGTCGCGCCGGGTGAGGTGTTCGTGGTCATGGGGCTGTCCGGCTCCGGCAAGTCCACGCTGGTCCGGCTGCTGACCCGGCTGATCGAGCCGACCCACGGCACGGTGCAGATGGAGGGAGAGGACATCACCTCCGCGGACGAGCACAAGCTCAGGGACCTGCGTCGCAAGCACGTGGCGATGGTCTTCCAGCACTTCGGCCTGCTCCCGCACCGCAAGGTCATCGACAACATCGCGTTCGGGCTTGAGGTGCGGGGCGAGAACAAGACCGTCCGCCGCAACCGCGCCCAGGAGATGGTCGACCTCGTGGGGCTGTCCGGCTACGAGAACTCCTTCCCCGACCAGCTCTCCGGCGGCATGCAGCAGCGGGTCGGGCTGGCCCGGGCCCTGGCGGCCGACCCTCAGCTGCTGATGTTCGACGAGCCGTTCTCCGCACTCGACCCGCTGATCCGCCGGGACATGCAGAACGAGGTCATCCGGCTCCACCACGAGGTCGGCAAGACGATGGTCTTCATCACGCACGACCTCGCGGAGGCGCTCAAGCTCGGCGACCGGATCCTGATCATGCGCGACGGCGAGGTCGTCCAGATCGGCACGCCCGACCAGGTGGTCGGGGCCCCGGCCGACGACTACGTGAAGGACTTCGTCAGCGAGGTGCCCAAGTCGCACGTGCTCACGCTGCGCTGGGTGATGCGGGACCCGGAGCCGGGCGAGGCCGAGGACGGTCCGGTGCTCCAGGCCGACCGGATCGTCCGCGAGGCGGCCCGTGAGGTGCTGGCCGCGCACGGTCCCGTCCGGGTGTTCGACGGTGACAAGTTCGTCGGGATCGTCGACGACGAGGACATCCTGCGCGTGGTGGTGGCGGAGGAGGCGTCGTCATGACCGCGGTGCAGGACCGGCCGCCGGCCGCCACCAAGGAGGAGCAGCCGTACGTCGACACGGTGGCCAAGCGGCACACCGGGCTGTGGCTCGGGGTGATCGCGGTCGTCTGGGTCGGCGGCTGGGCGCTGTTCCAGGGCACGGACACGCTCACCCTGGCGTTCCAGGACACGTTGGGCTTCCACCGCTGGCTCAACCAGCTCAGCGACGCCATCCAGCTCGCCGCGACCCGCGGCAACTGGTTCTTCAGCGGGGTCATCGGGACCATCGGGGACTTCCTCAACTGGCTCGTCGCCCGGCTCCAGGAGCTGATCAGCGCGCCGGCCTTCCCGCGTCCGGTGCCGGAGATCGGCTGGCTCGGCGTCGTCGCCCTGTTCACCTGGATGGCCTTCGCGACGGCCGGTGTCCGCTCGGCCATCCTCGTGTTCCTCACCACCCTGTCGTTCGGCTTCCTGGGCTACTGGGCCGACAGCATGGACACCCTGATCGTGACCGGGGTGGCCGTGGTGATCTGCTGCCTGATCGGGCTGCCGACGGGCATCGCGATGGCCCGGCGCAAGTCGGTGTCGGCCGTCATCACGCCGGTGCTGGACCTGATGCAGACGATGCCCGCGTTCGCCTACCTCGCCCCGCTGGCGCTGCTGTTCGGCATCGGCGCCTCCGCCGGCGTCGTCTGCACGCTGATCTACGCGCTGCCGCCGCTGGTCCGGATCACCGAGCACGGCATCCGCTCGGTGCCGGCCACCACGATCGAGGCGGCCGGCTCGCTCGGCGTGACGAGGCGCCAGCTGCTGCGTCAGGTGCAGCTGCCGATGGCCCGCCGCACCATCGTGGTCGGCATCAACCAGTGCACGCTGGCGGCGCTGTCGATGGCGACCATCGCGGCCTTCGTCAACAGCCCGGGTCTCGGCAAGCCCGTCGTGGCCGCGCTGCAGAACCTCGACGTCGGTGGCGCCGCCGTCGCCGGCAGCGCCATCGTGCTGGTCGCGATCATGCTCGACCGGACGACCACCGCCGCGAGCGAGAAGCACGAGCGCGACAACCAGGGGCTCGCGTCCGTCGGACGCCCGGGCGTGATGCTGATGACCGTCGTGCTCGAGAAGCTCCCCAGGTGGGCCAGCGAGACGACCAAGGGCCGCAGGCCGAGGCCGACGCCCGCCTTCCGGCGTGCCCTGCTCGCGGTGCTCTTCATCCCCGTGGCCATCGCGGTCTACCTGTCCCGGACCTACCTCGGGCTCGCGTTGTTCCCCGAGTCCGCGAACATCGGCCCCTCTCTGGCCAAGGCGATCAACAGCTTCACCGACAGCTTCGTGGCCTCGGTCGACACCTTCACCAACGCGTTCAAGAACGTGGTGACCTACGGGCTGCTGAACCCGCTGCAGTCCCTGCTGGGCGAGTCGCCCTGGTGGCTGATGGCTGCGGTGCTCATCGCGGTGGCCTACGTGCTCGGTGGCTGGCGGCCGGCGGTGACCACGATCGTGTGCGAGGCGGTCATCTTCGCGGTGGGTCTCTGGCACGACGCGATGGTGACCCTGACCATGACGCTCGTCGCCACGGTGCTGGTGATGGTGGTCGCGGTCCTGCTCGGCGTCTGGATGGGGCGCAGCAGACGGGCGGACACGGGGATCCGGCCGGTGCTCGACACCTTCCAGACCATCCCTCCGTTCGTCTACCTGGTGCCCGCCCTGGCCCTGTTCGGCGCGACGCGCTTCACCGCGATCGTCGCCGCGGTGGCCTACGCCGTACCGATCGCCACCAAGCTGGTCGCCGACGGGATCCGCGGCGTCTCCCCGACGACCGTCGAGGCGGCGCGCTCGGCCGGCATCACGTCGCGGCAGATGATCATGAAGGTCCAGCTGCCGATGTCCCGCGAGGCCCTCGTGCTGGCCACCAACCAGGGACTGCTCTACGTGCTCTCCATGGTCGTCATCGGCGGCATGGTCGGTGGCGGCAGCCTCGGCTACCTCGTGGTCTCGGGCTTCTCGCAGACGCAGCTGTTCGGCAAGGGGCTGGCAGCCGGCATCGCGATCACCGCGCTCGGAGTGATGCTCGACCGGATCGCGCGGTACGCCGCCGCACGCTACGGACGGGCCTAGCAGGCAACGACTTCGGCTCACTGGAGCCGAGCAGAGGAAGGGACAACGCATGGCACGAGGAACTCGCCGGCACCGCATGATCGGCCTGGCCTGTGTCGCCGCCTCCGCAGCCTTGGTGCTGGCCGGATGCGGCGGGGGAAACATCAAGAGCAGCGACACCTCCGCGGCGGGTGGCAAGAGCTGCGGCGACCTCAACATCGCGGTCAACCCGTGGACGGGCTACGTCACGAACGCGCACCTCATCGGGTACGTCGCGCAGACCAAGCTCGGCTGCAAGGTCGCCTACCAGGACGTGAAGGAGGAGGTGGGCTGGCAGGGCATGGCCAACGGCACCATCGACACGATCGTCGAGAACTGGGGCCACCCCGACCTCAAGAAGAAGTACATCACCGAGCAGAAGACCGTCGAGGAGGCCGGCCCGACCGGCAGCAAGGGGATCATCGGCTGGTACGTCCCGCCGTGGATGGCGCAGAAGTACCCCGACATCACCAACTGGAAGAACCTGAACAAGTACGCCTCGCTGTTCAAGACCTCGGAGTCGGGTGGCAAGGGCCAGCTGCTGGACGGCGACCCGTCGTACGTCACGAACGACGAGGCCCTGGTCAAGAACCTCAAGCTGAACTACAAGGTGGTCGTCGGCGGCAGCGAGGCCGCGCTGATCCAGAGCTTCCGCAGCGCGGAGAAGAACAAGAAGCCGCTGCTGGCCTACTTCTACGAGCCGCAGTGGTTCTTCTCGGAGATGAAGCTGGTCAAGGTGAACCTGCCGAAGTGGACGCCGGGCTGTGACAGCAACCCGGCGACGGTCGCCTGCGACTACCCGCCGTACAAGCTGGACAAGCTGATCTCC
>DASTGV010000448.1:0-4049 GCA_035718765.1 Nocardioidaceae bacterium | reverse complement strand
CAAGGAGCAGGTCACCCACTCGCTGGTCTACAGCTACCGGGACCGCAAGGCCAAGAAGGGCGACTTCCGCAAGCTGTGGATCCAGCGGATCAACGCCGCGGCCCGCGCCAACGGCATCACCTACAACCGCTTCATCCAGGGTCTCAAGGCCGCGGGTGTCGAGGTGGACCGCAAGATCCTGGCCGACCTGGCCGTCAACGACGCGCCGGCCTTCGCCGCGCTCGTCGAGACCGCCAAGGGCGCGCTGCCCGAGGACGTGAACGCCCCGCGCGTCGAGGCGTCCGCCTGACCAGCACCCCTCCCGGTCGTCCGGTCGACCGCGCGCCCGAGCGCGCGGGGGACCGGGCGACCGAGTCGTCTCTGGGGGTGCGCAGCGGCCGGGTCAAGGCCGCCCGCAAGCTCACCCGCCGGGCGGTCCGGGCCGAGCACCGGCTGTTCCTGGCCGAGGGCCCGCAGGCGGTCCGTGAGGCGCTGGCCGTGCCCGGCTGCGTCCGCGAGGTGTTCGCGGCCCCCGACGCCCGGCCCGACCTGGCCGCCACCGCCGCCGCGAGCGGGGTGCCGTGGCTGCACGTCGACGAGCCGGCCCTCGCCTCGCTCACCGAGACCGTGTCCCCGCAGGGCGTGGTCGCGGTCTGCCGGTTCCTCGACGTGTCCCTGTCCGACGTACTCCGGGAGCGGCCGCGGCTGCTGGCGCTGTGTGCCGACGTCCGCGACCCCGGCAACGCGGGCACCGTGATCCGCTGCGCGGACGCGGCGGGCGCCGGGGGAGTGCTGCTGACCGGCTCCTCGGTCGACCCCTACAACGGCAAGGCGGTCCGCGCCTCCGTCGGGTCGCTGTTCCACCTGCCCGTCGCCATCGCCCCGCGTACGTCGGAGGTGGTCACCGCCCTGCAGGCCGCCGGGGTGAGCGTGCTCGCGGCCGACGGCGCCGGGGAGACCGACCTGGACGACGCCGCGGACGACGGGCTGCTGGCCCGGCCCACCGCCTGGCTGTTCGGCAACGAGGCCTGGGGACTGCCCGAGGACCTGGCCGCGCTCGCCGACCACCGGGTCCGGATCCCGATCCACGGCCGCGCGGAGAGCCTCAACCTGGCGACGGCCGCCGCGGTCTGTCTCTACGCCTCCGCGCGGGCCCAGCGCCGGTAGACCCGCTCACCGGGGCGGACGGCGCGACCCAACCACGGCGAAGGGGACTAACCTGGCCCCATGAGGGTGGGGGATGACGACGTGCTGGACACGCTCCCGGACGGCGTGGTGGTCGCCGACGCGTCGGGCACCGTCACCGCCGTGAACACCGCAGCCGCGCGGCTGCTGCGGGTCCCCGACGGGGTCGGCAAGCAGCTGTCCGACGTGGTGCTGCTCCAGGACCGGGCGGGCAACAGCTGGTACGCCTGCACCGAGCCGTACACCGGCCTGCCGAGCCGCACCCACCTGACCGAGCAGGCCTGGTTCCTCTCCGACGGCACCGAGCTGCTGGTCACCGCCCGCATCCTGCGCGACGGCCCCCGCAGCGCGGTCCGTGGCGTTGCCGTCTCCGTGCGCTCGGCCCGGGCCCGGGCCCGGCTGGACCGGGAGCGCTCCGACCTGGTCGCCACCGTCGCGCACGAGCTGCGCTCGCCGCTGACCGGTGTGAAGGGCTTCGTCGCGACCCTGCTGGCCCAGTGGGACAAGCTCAACGCCGACCAGAAGAAGATGATGCTGGAGACGGTCAACGCGGACGCCGACCGGCTCCCCCGGCAGATCGCCGAGCTGCTCGACGTCGCCCGCATCGACACCGGCCGGCTCTCGCTCTACCCCCGGCCGCTGGACTTCGAGGCGGCCGTCGGGCGGGTGGTCGCCTCCGTCAGCGCCGGCACCGGCCGGGAGATCGCCTTCGACGTCGACGGCGAGCTGCCCACGGTGCACGCCGACCCCGACAAGCTCGCCCAGGTCGTCACCAACCTCGTCGACAACGCCATCCGGCACGGCGAGGGACAGGTCACCCTCACCGCCTCCCCGATCCGGGACGAGGCGTCGTACGACGGGGTGCTGCTGCACGTCGACGACGAGGGCGACGGGATCAGCCCGGACATCCGCAGCCGGGTGTTCACGAAGTTCTGGAAGCACGGCACGCGGGGCGGCTCGGGGCTGGGCATGTACATCATCCACGGCCTGGTGCACGCCCACGGCGGCTCGGTCGAGATCGACGACTCGCCCTCGGGCGGCGCCCGCATCAGCATCCTGTGGCCGGAGGACGACCGCCGGGACGACTAGGCCGTGTCCCTCAGGTCTGCCCGGCGTGGCATCTCCTCGAGCCACGGCCTAACCCGTTCGCGGGCGCACGGCCCGGCTTCCTAGACTGTGCACGCCCTCACCGTCCCGCGAAAGGCAGCCATGTCGGGCCCGAACTCCGAGTACGACCCCGTCGAGGTCACCCCGCTCAAGGCGGAGGAGGTCGACGCGATGCGCGCCGCCGCGCTCGAGGCGGTCGCGGGTGCCCGGGACCTCGACGAGCTCAAGCGGGTGCGCTCCGAGCACGCAGGCGACCGGTCGCCGCTGGCGCTGGCGAACCGGGAGATCGGCGCGCTGCCGCCGCAGGCCCGCAAGGACGCCGGGAGGCGGGTCGGCCAGGCCCGCGGTGCCGTGAACCAGGCGCTCGCCGCGCGGCTGGCGGTGCTGGAGGCCGAGCACGAGACCCGGATGCTGGCCGAGGAGACCGTCGACGTCACGCTGCCGTGGGACCGGGCGCCGCAGGGGGCCCGCCACCCGCTGACCACGCTGCAGGAGCTGGTCTGCGACGTCTTCACCGCGATGGGCTGGGAGGTCGCCGAGGGACCCGAGGTCGAGGCCGAGTGGCTGAACTTCGACGCCCTCAACCTGGGCGCGGACCACCCCGCCCGCACCATGCAGGACACCTTCTGGCTGGAGCCGGCCGACGGCGGCCTGGTGCTGCGCACGCACACCTCCCCGGTGCAGGCCCGGACGATGCTCGAGCGCCGGCCGCCGATCTACGTGATCTGCCCGGGCCGGGTGTTCCGCACCGACGAGCTCGACGCCACCCACACGCCCGTCTTCTCGCAGGTCGAGGGGCTCGTGGTCGACAAGGGCATCACGATGGCCCACCTGAAGGGCACCCTCGACCACTTCGCGCAGGCGATGTTCGGCGAGGGGATCACGACCCGGTTCCGCCCGTCGTACTTCCCGTTCACCGAGCCGTCCGCCGAGGTCGACCTGGTCTGCTTCGTCTGCCGCGGGCAGGAGCCCGCCGTCGAGACCTGCCGCACCTGCAAGGGCGAGGGCTGGATCGAGTGGGGCGGCTGCGGCGTGGTGAACCCCCGCGTGCTGGCCGCCTGCGGCATCGACAGCGAGACCTACTCCGGCTTCGCGTTCGGCATGGGCCTCGAGCGGACGCTGATGTTCCGGCACGGCGTCTCGGACATGCGCGACATGGTGGAGGGCGACGTCCGCTTCACCGCCGCCTTCGGAACGGAGCTCTGAGCCATGCGTGCCCCCCTGTCCTGGATCCGGGAGTACGTCGACCTGCCGGCCGACGTCACGCCCGTGGACCTCGCGCACCGGCTCACCGCGCTCGGGCTCAAGCTCGAGGCGCTGGAGGCGCCCGGCGCCGACGTCGAGGGACCGCTGGTCGTCGGCCGGGTGCTGGAGATGACCGCCGAGCCGCAGAGCAACGGCAAGACCATCAACTGGTGCCAGGTCGACTGCGGCCCCGAGCAGGGCGAGCACGACATCGTCTGCGGCGCGCACAACTTCGAGCCCGGCGACCTGGTCGTGGTGTCCCTGCCCGGTGCGGTGCTGCCCGGCGGGCTCGCGATCGCGGCCCGCACGACCTACGGCCACGTCTCCGACGGGATGATCTGCTCCACCCGCGAGCTCGGCACCGGCGACGACCACGGCGGGATCCTGGTCCTCGACCCGCGCATCGACGGCGACGTGAAGCCCGGCGACGACGCGATCACGCTGCTCGGGCTGCGCGACGACGTCATCGAGTTCGAGATCAACCCCGACCGTGCCTACGCGCTGTCGCTGCGCGGCATCGCCCGCGAGGCGGC
>DASTGV010000447.1:0-5588 GCA_035718765.1 Nocardioidaceae bacterium | reverse complement strand
CGGGTGCTTCGCCGACCCCGTCCGTCGTACGGGCGCGGTGGTGCTGGCCAACGCCACCGTCGGGATGCGCTGCGAGGGCCTGCCCATCGACCTGCTGGCCGAGCTGGAGACGTGGGAGGGCACCCTGGCGCGACCGTGGCGTCCGGCCCACGACGTGCCGGCCGCGGTGACGGAGATCCTCGGCGTGTGGCACTGGGGCAACACGGCGCTCTCCTTCGCGTGGGACGGCCGCGAGGTCGTCGTCACCAACCCGGCGCGGCGGGCCGAGGCGCACCGGTTCGTGCCGCAGGACGACGGCACCTTCCGCGGCACCCGCGGCTACCACCACGGCGAGGACCTGCACGTCGTACGCAACGACGACGGCAGCATCAACCACCTCGTCTGCGAGTCCTTCGTCTACACCCGGGTGCCCTACGACCCGGCCGTCCCCATCCCGGGCGGGCATCCGGAGCCGCGCTGAGGTCGACCGGCTGCCGCCGACCCGTCACTTCCTGTGCGACACGCCGGTGAGCGTGCCTACCAGGTGACGGGTCGGCGAAGAGGTCAGTTGGCCTGGGAGACGGTGGACATGTTGAAGTCGGGGACGCGCAGGGCCGGGGTGGCGGTCCGCGGGAAGTAGTCGCCCCACTCGCGGGAGAAGCTCGGGGCGGTCGCGGAGGCGTCCGAGAAGCGGCGCATCAGGTCGACCGGGCTCTCGTTGAACCGGAAGTTGTTCACCGCGCCGGTGACCTCGCCGTTCTCCACCAGGTACACGCCGTCGCGGGTGAGGCCGGTGAGCAGCAGGGTCTGCGGGTCCACCTCGCGGATGTACCACAGGCAGGTCACCAGCAGGCCGCGCTCGACCCCGGCCAGCAGGTCCTGGGTGCTGCCGGTGGCGCCGTCGACCTCGACGACCAGGTTGTCGACGTACGGCGTGACCGGCTGGCCGGTGAGCCGGGCGGAGTACCGGTTCTGGAGCAGCGCGGTCAACGTGCCGTCCTTGACCCAGTCGGTGCGCGTGAGCGGCAGGCCGTTGTCGAAGACGCTCTCGATCTCGTTGCTGGAGGCGGTGCTGACGAACGGGGCGGCCTCGAGGTGCGGGTACGCCGGGTCGGAGTAGACGTTCAGCGGCTTGTCGGAGAGCCGCTCGCCGATCCGGGTGCCCCCGCCGCGCCGGGAGAACACGGTCTGCCCGTCGTGCGCCTCACGGGCCGAGGCGGTCCAGTAGGCGTAGATCATCAGGTCCGCGACCGCGGTGGGCGGCAGGACCGTGTCGTAGCGGCCGGCCTCGAGGTCGACCCGGCGCTCGGCCCAGCCGAGCCGGCGGACCAGCTCGGCGTCCAGCGCGGTCGCGTCGACGTCGGCGAAGTCGCGGGTGGCGCCGCCGACCCAGGCGCTGGTCGAGAGGTCGGTGGGCTTGGCGGTGCAGCCGTAGTGACCGGTCGGCTGGACGTGCCGCAGCCGCAGCCCGGTGCTGGTGCCGAGGTAGGTCGTGGTGACGTCGTGGTCCACGAAGCCGTAGAGGATCCGGCCCTCGGCGGTGGCCCGCCCGAAGGCCTCGCCGAGCGCGGGCGCGAAGTCGGAGTACACCTCGATCGAGGTCGTCGCCGAGGTGTCGAACCAGTCCGCCGCCGCGTCACCGGCCGGGAGCTCGGCGGCGTCCTCGGCCGGGCCGCTGGCCCTGGCCGCGGCGTCGGCCTGCTCGACGATCCGGGTGACCTGCTCGGTCGACGAGGCGCTCGCGGACACCGAGCCGGCCGCCGTACCCTCGCCGGTGCCGTGGAACGCCACCACCGTGACCGACACGTCGTGCATGACGCCGTTCGTGGTCAGGGTGTTGTTGGCCCAGCGCAGGTTGGCGCTCGTCGAGTCGTGCACGATCACCACGCACTGGTCGGACGTGGTGGTCTTCAGTGCGTGCTCGACGAGGTCCTGCGGGCTGGCTGCCGTCATGGGGGGGTCCTTCGCTCTCGAGGCGGGTGCGGTCGGGGCGACCGGCGGTCAGCCGGTGCCCTCGGCGGTCGTGTTGAGGACGTTCACGTCGCGGAACAGCGCGGTCGGGCAGCCGTGCGAGACCGACGCGACCTGGCCGGGCTGGGCCTTGCCGCAGTTGAAGGCGCCGCCCAGCACGTAGGTGTCCGGCCCGCCCACGGCCTCCATGGAGCTCCAGAAGTCCGTGGTGGTGGCCTGGTAGGCGACGTCGCGCAGCTGGCCGGCGAGCCTGCCGTCCTCGATCCGGTAGAACCGCTGGCCGGTGAACTGGAAGTTGTAGCGCTGCATGTCGATCGACCAGGACTTGTCGCCGACGACGTAGATGCCGCGCTCGACCCGGCCGATGAGCTCGTCGGTGCTCGGACCGCCTCCGTCGACGTCACGGGCCGGCTGGAGGGACACGTTGGCCATCCGCTGGATCGGGATGTGGCCGGGGGAGTCGGCGTAGGCACAGCCGTTGGAGCGGCCGCCGTTGAGCTCGGGGTGCATGTGCGCCATCGACCGGTCGAGCTGGTAGCCGACCAGGACACCGTCCTTGACGATGTCCCAGCTCTGGGTCTGCACGCCCTCGTCGTCGTAGCCGATGGTGGCCAGCCCGTGCGGCTGGGTGCGGTCGCCTGTGACGTTCATGACCGGTGAGCCGTACTGCAGGGTGTTCAGCTTGTCGATCGTGGCGAACGACGTACCCGCGTAGTTGGCCTCGTAGCCGAGCGCCCGGTCGAGCTCGGTGGCGTGTCCGACCGACTCGTGGATCGTGAGCCAGAGGTTCGAGGGGTGGATGACCAGGTCGTAGCGGCCGGCCTCGACCGACGGCGCCGCGAGCTTCTCCGCCAGCAGGTCCGGCAGCTCGGCGAGCTCGCCGGCCCAGTCGTAGCCGTCGCCGACGAGGTACTCCCAGCCGCGCCCGACCGGCGGGGCGATCGTGCGCATCGAGTCGAACACGCCGGTGCGCTCGTCGCTGCCGAAGGCCTCGACGACCGGCTGCAGCCGGACCCGCTGCTGGGTGGTCGTGGTTCCGGCCAGGTCGGTGTAGAACTTGTTCTCCACCACCTGCTGCAGGGTGCCGGAGGCGTGCTGGACGCCGCCCGCCGCGAGCAGCTTCTGCGTCCAGTCCGAGAGCAGGTCGACCTTGTCGGCCAGCGGCACAGACAGCGGGTCGACCTCGTAGGCGGAGACCCACTCGACGTCGGGGTACGCCGGCTCCGGCGCGAGCTCGATGGGGCGGGACGTCATCGCCGCGGCGACCTGGGCGGTGCGGATCGCGGTCTCGGTCACCTGGATGGCCGCGGTCTGGCCGAGCCCGACCCCGGAGGCGAAACCCCAGGCGCCGTTGAGCACCACGCGCACGGCGAACCCGACGTCCTCGGAGTCCGACGCCCCCTGGAGCCGGCCGTCGCGCACCTTCACGTCCTGGCTGCGGATCCGCTCGAACCGGAAGTCGGCGTGGCTGACGTGGAAGTCCTGGGCCCGGGCGAGTGCGGCTTCGGCCATCCGGCGGTAGGGGAGTGCGGTGAACGAGGCGTCGATCCCGTGCGGCGCGGTCATGCGACCGAGGCTATGCCGCGGACCGCGGGGTCCGCCCGCCGGGGGCGCGCGTGTCGCCCGCTCAGGTCCGGCCGTCGCGCTCCTGGGCCTCGCGCAGGGCGGAGTGCTCGCCCATCCACGCTGCCGGGAGTACGTCGAACCCGGCGGCCCGCGCGGCGTCCAGCACCCGTGGGTCGTCGTCGACCAGCACCACCACCGTGCGGGTCGCGGCGATCGCACGCAGGGCCTCGACCTTGAAGTCGCTCGACGGCCGGAAGTCGCCGTGCGGGCGGAGCATCAGCTCACCCGCCGGGAGGTCGTGCCGGGCGAGCCAGTCCTCGGTGACCCGCCGCAGCCGCTCGGGCCGCCCGGACAGGTAGACGACGTCGTAGACCTCGGCCAGCGACCGAACCGTGTGCTCGCCCTCGCCGAGCAGCCCGTCGTCGGCCGCGGCCGCGAAGAACGCCCGCCAGTCCTTGGGCCGGCCCGTCACGTGGTGGAGCCGGTGCCGCACGTCGGCGACGACGCCGTCGATGTCCACGACGGCGACCATCCGCGGGTCGGTCACGCTCACCCCACCAGGGTGGCGACCGTGACGGTGGAGCCGGTGCGGCCCTTCTGCACGTGCACCTGGGTCGGGATGCGGTTGCGCAGCTCGCTCACGTGGCTGACCACCCCGACGGTGCGGCCGCCGGCGCGCAGCCCGTCGAGCCGGTCCATGACGTCGTCGAGGGCGTCGGCGTCGAGCGTGCCGAAGCCCTCGTCGACGAAGAGCGTGTCGATCTCGGTGCCGCCGGCCTCCTGGGTCACCACGTCGGCGAGGCCGAGCGCCAAGGACAGCGAGACCACGAACGTCTCGCCTCCGGACAGCGTGGCCGGGTCACGGGCGTCACCGGTCCACTGGTCGACGACCTCGAGACCGAGGCCGGCCTGCGAGCCCTTGCGGGCGGCCCGCTCGGTGCGCTGGAGGAGGTACCGCTGGTCGCGCATGTGCCCGAGACGCTCGTTGGCGGCCGCGACGACCTGGTCGAGCCGGGTGGCCAGCACGTAGGAGGACAGCCGCATCTGCAGGTGGTTGTCCTGGCCGGTGCCGCGCACCAGCCGGGACATCGACTCGGCCCGCAGCCACTCGTCCCGGAGCGGGGCCCAGGTGAGCACGGCCGCGTCGAGGCGGCGGACGAGGGCGGTGACGGCCTCGGCCCGGGCCTCCGTGAGGTGCAGCTGCCGCGCGGCCTCCCGCGCCGCCGCGTCGGCGTCGACGAGCTCGGCCGCGAGCTGCTCGAGACGGTCCGGGGTGGCGTCGGCGGCGGTGCCGTCGCCTGCGGAGAGCTCCGCAAGCACTTCGTGGGCCCGGTCCGCGGCCCGGTCGCGCTCGGCGAGCTGGTCGGTGAGCCGGCGCTGCCGGTCGGGGTCCAGGACGGCGGCGCGGGCGTCGTCGACCCTGTCGAAGCCGTGGGCGGCGACGGTCTCGTCGGCCTGCTCGCGGAGCTCGCGTGCGCGGCTGACTGCGCGGGCGGCGGACTCGACGTCACCGATCGCCCGCTCGACCCGGTCGGCGAGCGCGAGCAGCCCACGGACCTCGTCCTCGAGTGTCGACCCGGCAGCGGGGTCGCGCACCTCGGCCAGCTCCTCGGCGACGGACCGGACCGTCTGCTCGAGGCCGGCGACGCTCTGCTCCAGCCCGGCGGCGGTCGCGGCGGCCGCCGACTGCCGGGCGGTCACGGCGTCCCGCTCGCGGACGGTGGCGTCGAGCTCGGCCTGCAGCACGGCGCGCTGCTGCTCGGCCGCCTCGACCTCGTCGAGGTCCAGCGTCAGCTGTTCGACCTCGGTCCTGGCCTCGTCGGGAGTCCGGCGCTCGGCGGCGGTGCGGCAGGTGTCGCGACGGTGCTCGGCGTCCCGCAGGCAGGCGGCCGCCGCGTCGAGCGCCTCGGTCAGTCCGGCGACCCGGGCCTCGGCGGCCTCCTGGTCGGCGGCGGTGACCGCGTCACGGGCCGGCTCGGCCGGGGCGGGGTGGTCGGTGCTGCCGCAGACCTGGCAGGCCGCGCCGTCCGTCAGGCCGCCGGCGAGCTCGGCGGCCATCTCCGCCAGCCGCC
>DASTGV010000446.1:0-5685 GCA_035718765.1 Nocardioidaceae bacterium | reverse complement strand
AGCACCCCGTCGTAGTTGCTGAACATGTGCCCGGCGACCGGCCGGGTGAAGGCGTACTGGGTGTCGGTGTCGACGTTCATCTTCACGACGCCGTACGACACCGCGGCCGCGATCTCCTCGGCCAGCGAGCCGGACCCGCCGTGGAAGACCAGGTCGAACGGCTTCGCGCCCGCGTCGAGGCCGAGCTTCTCCACGACCGCCTGCTGCGCCTGCTGCAGGATCTCGGGGCGGAGCTTGACGTTGCCCGGCTTGTAGACGCCGTGCACGTTGCCGAAGGTGAGCGCGGTCATGTACCGGCCCTTCTCGCCGACGCCGAGCGCGGCGACGGTGGCCAGGGCGTCGTCGGCCGTGCTGTAGAGCTTGTCGCCCGATCCGCCGACGACCCCGTCCTCCTCGCCGCCGACCACGCCGACCTCGATCTCCAGGACGATCTTGGCGGAGGCGGCCTTCTCCAGCAGCTCCTCGGCGATCTGGAGGTTCTCGTCGAGCGGCACCGCGGAGCCGTCCCACATGTGCGACTGGAACAGCGGGTCCTGGCCGTTCTTGACGCGCTCGATGCTGATGTCGAGCAGCGGCCGGACGAACCCGTCCAGCTTGTCCTTGGGGCAGTGGTCGGTGTGCAGCGCGATGTTGACCGGGTAGCTCTTGGCGACCTCGGCGGCGTACGCCGCGAAGGCCACCGAACCGGAGACCATGTTCTTGACCTTCGGCCCGGAGAGGTACTCCGCACCGCCGGTGGAGACCTGGATGATCCCGTCGCTGCCGGCGTCGGCGAAGCCCTGGAGCGCGGCGTTCAGGGTCTGCGAGGAGGAGACGTTGATCGCCGGGTAGGCGAACGACTCACGCTTCGCCTTGTCGAGCATCTCGGCGTAGACCTCGGGGGTGGCGATCGGCATCTCTGGCTCCTCGGACGGTGGTGCGGTCTCTCCTGGTCGATGTCAACCCTAGTGGCTACCGGCGGGTCCATCCCGGGCCGTCTGGAGCGTCCACCAGGTGACCGTCCCCGCTCGTGGTTCGATGACGGACCGCGATGACAACCGATCGACCGCCCGGGCCGTCTTCCACCTGAGCAGACACGACAGGGGGATCGCATGGCGACGCGTGACGACATCCGTGAGCAGATCGACCGCAGCTTCGGCGAGGGTCCGGGGGCCGGGTCCGTCGACGACCTCCTCACCCGGGGCCACCGAGCGCTGGCCCGCCGCAGGCTCACCGCCGGGGTGGCCGCGGCGGCCGTGGTGGCCGTGGTCGGCGGGACGTCGTTCGCGGCCTGGGGAGGGACCGGCGCTGGTCACCGGGCCGGCGCGGGGATCGCCGACGGCCGGACCGCCGGGGCCCGGGTCTCCCCGGCCCCGTCCGCCACCCCGACCACCCTGGCGACCAGGCCCCCGACCCGCGCCGAGATCGCGCGGGTGCTGCGCCGCGGTCTCGCGGAGTACGACGACGGCGGTGGCCTGGTCATCGACCCCCGGGCCACCGTGGTGCGGCGCATCGACGATCCGTACGCCGTGACGGGGCCCGGCCGGAGCGTGGCGCTGGTGCTGGAGCTCCGCGGGGCGACCTACTGGTACGCGCTCTACCGGTCCCCCGACGGCAACGGCGGTGGCGCCGGCGCCTGGTCGGGCGACCACGCCGAGGAGACGTTCGACGCCTGGGTCCAGGACCAGCGCACCATCGCCCAGCCCGACCGGGCCGCGACGTCGGCGGGCGGCTGGCCGGGTGTCCCGAACGACAACCTCGTCCGCTTCGGTGCCGGCGAGCGGCTGCGACCTCTGACCGGCGTGCGCATCCTCGAGCAGCGGCCCCACGTCTCGGTCGGCGCCTCCTTCGCGGGCCCGGGCGACCGGACGGCCGCGGCACTGGTCGAGGCGGCCGACGGCACACGCTCCTACGTCCTGGCCCGCAGGCCCGGCGGCGGGGCCGCGCAGTACATCGCGGTCGCCGCGGCGGAGGGTGGGTCGTCACTCGACGACTTCCTGACGCTGGCCCGGGTGCGGTACGCCGAGGGCGGCGGGGGGCTGCTGTGAGGACCGAGGAGCGGGACGCCGCGTACACCGAGTTCGTCCGCGCCCGCCGGACGCACCTGCGCCGGATCGCCTACGCGACGTGCGGCGACTGGCACCGCGCCGACGACCTGGTCCAGACCGCCCTGGTCAAGCTGTACCTCGCGTGGCCGCGGGTGCGGCGTGAGGGCGCCGAGGAGGCCTACGCGCGCACGATCATCATGCGGTCCCACATCGACGAGTCGCGGCGGCCGTGGCGGCGCGAGCAGCCGGGCCTCGGCGGCGCCGACCCGACGGCCCGGGACCCGATGCCGGTCGAGGAGCGCTCGGCGCTGTTCGAGGCGCTGCAGCGGCTGCCGCCGATGCAGCGCAAGGCCGTGCTGCTGCGGCACTGGCTGGGCCTCTCGGTCGCCGAGACGGCCGCCGAGCTGCGGATCAGCGAGGGCACGGTGAAGAGCCACACCTCGCGCGGGATCGCGGCGCTCCAGGCGACGCTGGAGCCCGAGACGGTCACACCACAGCAGTCCTGACCGGCCTCAGCCGCGCGGCTCGGCGTCCCCGCCACCGCCTCCGGTGCCGTCGCGCTCCCGGCCGGGGGTGGCCAGGTCGAACCGGCGGATCACCACCCGGAACAGCACGTAGTAGACGACGCCGTACCCGACCCCGACCGCGAGCAGCGCCAGCGGGTGGGTCGCGGTCGTGAAGTTCAGGACGTAGTCGATGGCGCCGGCCGAGAAGCCGAAGCCGTCCTTGAGGCCGAGCGCGTTGACCAGCGCCATCGACGTACCGGTCAGCACTGCGTGCAGCAGGTAGAGCGGCCAGGCCACGAACATGAACGCGAACTCCAGCGGCTCGGTCACCCCGGTGACGAACGAGGTGAGCGCGCCGGACAGCAGCACGCCACCGACGACCTTGCGCCGGCCGGGCGCGGCCTCCTGGAACATCGCCAGGGCCGCGGCCGGCAGCGCGAACATCATGATCGGGAAGAACCCGGTCATGTACGAGCCGGCGGTCGGGTCGCCGGACAGGAACCGCGCCACGTCGCCGTGCACCGTGGACCCGCCGGGCGGGGTGTACGAGCCCACCGCGAACCAGGGCACCGAGTTGAGCAGGTGGTGCAGGCCGAAGGGCACCAGGAGCCGGTTGGCGACGCCGTACAGCCCCGCACCCAGCACGTCGTTGCCGACCAGCCAGCGACCGAAGGCGGTCAGGCCGGTGTCGAAGGCGGGGTAGGCGAACGCGAGCAGCACGCCGAGGACCAGGGTGACGTTGGCGGTCACGATCGGCACGAAGCGCCGGCCGCCGAAGAACGCGAGGTACGTCGGCAGGCGGGTGCGGTACAGCCGCTCCCAGAGCACGGCCGCGACCAGGCCGACGAGGATCCCGCCGGCCACGCCGTAGTCGACCGGTCCGGCACCGCGGTCCAGCACGTACGGCGTCATCGCGCCCGTCACCGCGTCGAAGACCAGGTAGCCCACCACGGCCGCGAGCGCGGTCGAGCCGTCCGCCCGGCGGGCGAAGCCGACCGCCACCCCCACCGCGAAGAGCAGGCCGAGGTGCGCGAAGAGCGCGCCGCCGGCGGCCGCGAGCACGTCGGCGACCGGGTCCAGCCACGACCACCGGGCACCGAGCGCCAGGCCGCTGGTCCCGTCGCCGAGCATGTCGTCCTGGCCGAGGCGGAGCAGCAGCGCGGCGACCGGCAGCGCGGCGATGGGCAGCATGAGGCTGCGTCCCAGGCGCTGGAGCACGCCGAGACCGGCGGAGGAGCGGCGCGCGGACCGCTGCTCCGGCGCACTGGAAGCCACCCGAGATCAACCCCCTCGCCCGTCTGGTTGGATGCACCCATGAGCCAAGCTGAGGCCATCCTCGCCGGCCTGGGTGGGGCTGGGAACATCGTAGAGATCGAGGCCTGCATCACTCGCCTCCGCACCCAGGTCGAGGACGTCGCCCTGGTCGACGAGCCGTCGCTGCGGGCCGCGGGGGCGCACGGGCTGATGCGTGCGGGCACGGTGGTCCAGGTGGTCCTCGGGCCCGACGCCGACACCGTCGCCTCCGACATCGAGGACCTGCTCCTGGACCCCAGCTGATGCAGGTCGTCGCGCCGGTCTCGGGCACCAGCCGGGAGGTCAGCGACGTCCCCGACCCGGTCTTCGCGTCCGGCATGGTCGGCCCGGGCCTGGCGATCGACCCGGGGACCGCCACGCAGACCGCGGTCGCGCCGGTGAGCGGCCGGCTGGCCAAGCTGCACCCGCACGCCTACCTGGTCGTCACCGACGCGGGGGTCGGCGTGCTGGTGCACCTCGGCATCGACACCGTGACGCTGCGCGGCGACGGGTTCGCCCTGCTGGCCACCGAGGACGCGCGCGTGCAGGCCGGGCAGGCGGTGGTGCGCTGGGACCCGGGGTACGTCGCGGGCACCGGCCGCTCGCCGATGTGCGCGGTCGTGGTGCTGGACGTGCCGGACGGGGCCGTCCTCGCGCGCCCGACCGGGTCGACGGTCACCGCCGGGGAGCCGGTCTTCGACATCGAGTGCTGACCGGCTCCCGGGCCTGTCCCTCAGCCGCGCCAGGACTCCCCGAGGTCCGCGTGCTGCCGCACCCAGGTGTGCATCGCGATCGCCGCGGCCGCGGAGGCGTTGATGGAGCGGGTCGACCCGAACTGGGCGATCGAGAAGGTCCCGTCGCACGCCTCGCGCGCGGCCTCCGAGAGCCCCGGCCCCTCCTGCCCGAACAGCAGGCACACCTCCCGCGGCAGCTCCAGGGTCTCCAGCGGCCGGGAGCCGGGCAGGTTGTCGATGCCGAGCAGGGTGATCCCGCCCCGGTGCAGGTCGGCGGCCAGGGCCGCCACGTCGGGGTGGTGCCGGACGTGCTGGTAGCGGTCGGTCACCATGGCGCCGCGACGGTTCCAGCGGCGGTTGCCGACGATGTGCACCTCGCGGGCCAGGAACGCGTTGGCGGTGCGCACGATCGTGCCGATGTTGAAGTCGTGCTGCCAGTTCTCGATGGCCACGTGGAAGGCGTGCCGCCGGGTGTCGAGGTCGGCGACGATCGCCTCGACCGTCCAGTACCGGTAGCGGTCCACGACGTTGCGCCGGTCGCCCTCGGCGAGCAGCCGCCCGTCGTACTCCTCGCCCTCCGGCCACGGTCCTTCCCACGGCCCGACCCCGACCTCCGCGGGGCCGTGCGGCATCGGGTCGTACGGCGCGCGCGGCTGCTCGGACATGCCGCGGAGCCTAGTGCCGCGGACGCGCAGAGGCCCGAGCACAGGTGGCGTTCACGTGCGCCCTCTATCGTTCGGGGGGTGATGGACACCTCGGCGCTGGTCGCCCCGCTGCTGCTCGGCGTCAAGTGGCTCGACCCTCAGTACCTCCTCGACACGTTCGGCGACTACGCGCTCTGGGGCGCCGCGGCGGTGATCTTCGCGGAGTGCGGGCTGCTGGTCGGCTTCTTCCTGCCCGGCGACTCGCTGCTGTTCACCGTCGGGCTGCTCGTGTCGCAGGGCAAGGTCTCCTACCCGCTGTGGGTGTGCGCGCTGGTGCTGTTCCTGGCGGCGATCATCGGCAACGCCAGCGGGTACGCCATCGGCGCGGCGGCGGGACCGAAGATCTTCGCCCGCGAGGACTCGCGCCTGTTCAAGAAGAAGTACGTCGACAAGACCCACGAGTTCTTCGAGAAGTACGGCA
>DASTGV010000445.1:0-5218 GCA_035718765.1 Nocardioidaceae bacterium | reverse complement strand
ACGAGACCCTGCTCGGGCCGGCCGCCGGTGAGCCGGCTGAACGCCAGGTGGATCGTGCGCGCCGGGTTCACCGCCCGGTAGAACGGCCCGAACAGCAGGGAGGCCGGCACCAGGCCGACCCACAGCCACACGTAGACGACGCCGAACACGGGGTTCACCAGGAGGTCCGGACCCGCGACGGCCGCCCACACGACGTACAGGAAGAACACGAAGCCCAGCGCGCGCACGAGCGGCATCAGCACCGGGCCGTCCACCAGCCGGGCCAGCCACGCCGGTGCCGGGCGGCCCTTCGTGGCGGCGTCGAACCGCGGCGTGCGCCAGGCGAGCGCCAGCACGATGAACGAGACCGCCAGTGCCGCGCCGGCACCGGCCATGGCGTACTCGGCCGGGATGGGCAGGTCCTTCGCACCACCGATGCCGTGCGCGAAGACCATGCGTGCTCCCCGACGATCAAGGCCTGCGGCCGTCCGAAACAGGTGTTCTGTCAGAATCGCATGACGTGCTGGACGAGTCCTGAGAGGGGTCACGATGAGCGAGCGGCTCCGTCCGGACGACATGGCCTTCCTGGTCACGGAGTCCGCGACGACGCCCCGGCACAACGCGACGCTCGAGATCTTCGAGCCTCCGTCCGGCGGTTTCGACTACGACCGGCTGGTCGCGCTCATCGGTGACCGGATCGCCTACGTGCCCCGCTACCGCCAGCGGCTCCGCTCGGTCCCGGGCCGGCTGGCCAACCCGGTGTGGGCCGACGACGAGGACTTCGACCTCACCTTCCACGTGCGCCGCTCCGCTCTGCCGCGTCCCGGCTCCATCGAGCAGCTGCGGGAGCTCACCGCGCGGATCATGTCCCGCCAGCTCGACCGCAGCCGGCCGCTGTGGGAGATGTACTTCATCGAGGGCGTCGAGGGCGGACGCTTCGCGATCCTGTCCAAGTCGCACCAGATCCTCGTCGACGGGGTGGCCACCATCGACCTCGGCCAGGTGATCCTCGACGTCGAGCCGCAGCCCAAGCACTCGGTGCACGTCGACTGGCACCCGACCAGGGTGCCCGCGCCGTCCGCCCTGGTCGTGGACGCCGTGCGCGAGTCCGTCCGGCACCCCCGCCGGGCGCTCGGTGTGCTGGCCGGGAACGCGGGCGGCGTCGCGCGCACCGCCGGCGCGGTCGGCGGCCGGGTCGCCGAGGTCGCGGGCGCGCTGTCCAACCGGCGTCCGACGCCGGAGTCGCCGGTGAACGCGAAGCTCTCGCAGCAGCGCCGGTTCGTGACCGTGAAGACCTCGCTCGACGACTACCGGGCGGTCCGGCGCTTCCACGGCGGCACCGTGAACGACGTCATCCTCGCCACGATCACCGGCGCGATGCGCAACTGGCTGATGACCCGCGCCGAGTCCGTGCACGGCAGCCGCACGCTGCGCGCCATGGTCCCGATGAGCGTGATCGACAGCGACCTCGAGCCGACCTCGCTCGGCAGCCAGGTCGCGGGACACCTGCTCAGCCTGCCGATCGGCGAGTCGTCGCCCGTCGTACGCCTGCACCAGGTGTCCTACGCGCTCAAGGCGCACAAGGAGACCGGGCACGCGGTCGCCGCGGACCGGCTCGCCGGCGTGGCCGGCTTCGCGCCGACGACGTTCCACGCCCTGGGGTCGCGGGTGGCGGCCCTGCAGTCGCGGCGGCCGTTCCACCTGGTCATCACCAACGTGCCGGGGCCGCAGTTCCCGCTGTACGCCGCGGGTGCCCAGATGACCGAGTCCTACCCGGTGCAGCCGCTGCTGCCGGGACACGCGCTGTCGATCGGCGTCACGTCGTACGACGGCGGGGTGTTCTTCGGGCTCAACGGCGACCGGGACGCCCTGCCCGACCTCGAGGTGCTCGGGCAGTGCGTGACAGAGTCCCTCGAGGAGCTCGTCGACAGCATCTCGCCGAGCCGACAGCGCGCACCGCGCGGCCGCAAGAAGACCACGAAGAAACCGGTGAGCTCATGAGCACCCGTGTCTACGTCCCCAGCACGCTCGGCCGTCTCCGCGGCATCGTCACCGCCGACGGCATCGGCCCGGCGCCGTTCGCGGCGCACGCCGTGACGCCGGCCCTCAGGGAGGCCTACGCCGAGGGCGGCGACGAGGAGTGGGAGTACGCCGCCTCGACGGCCGCCGCACAGTCGTCACTGGCGATGCTGCACGAGGACGAGGTGCCGCGCCGGGTGGTGGTGGCCGTCGACGTGGAGTCCGCCCGGCCGGCCGACCCCGACGACCCCACCGTGGTCCAGGTCGACGACGTGGTGCCGATGCGGCACGTCGCCGCCGTGCTGGCCGACACCGAGGACGCCGAGGACACCGTCACGGCCGCAAGGGACGCCCTGCTCGAGGGCGGCGACGAGGCCGACGAGCTGTCCGAGCGGTGCCTGTCCCACGAGCTCGCGTGGTGGGCCACGCAGGAGATCGGCGACCTGCTGGAGCAGACCGACCAGGTCTGAACCGCGGACTTGGGCTCCGCCGCGGGCGCGTGACACGATCGGCCGCATGGACGCCATCACCCACCCCCCGGCTCCCGTCAACGAGCCGAACCGGACCTATGCGCCGGGCAGCCCCGAACGCGCCGCACTGGAGCTGGAGCTCAAGAGGCAGGAGGACCGCGCGCTCGACCTGACCGCCACGATCGGCGGGAAGAAGAAGATGGGCGGCGGCACCGAGACCCAGGTCGTGCAGCCCCACGACCACGGGCACGTCCTCGGCGTCCTGAAGAACAGCACCCAGGCCGACGCGCGCGCGGCGATCGCGGCGGCCAACGAGGCGGCCCCCGGCTGGCGGGCGCTGTCGTTCGACGACCGGGCCGCGGTGCTGCTCAAGGCGGCCGACCTGCTCGCCGGCCCGTGGCGCCAGCGGCTCAACGCCGCCACCATGCTGGGCCAGTCGAAGACGGCGTTCCAGGCGGAGATCGACTCGGCCTGCGAGCTGATCGACTTCTGGCGGTTCAACGTGCACTTCGCGCGCACGATCCTGGCCGACCAGCCGATCGCGAACTCGCGCGGCATCTGGAACCGCACGGACCACCGGCCGCTCGAGGGCTTCGTCTACGCGATCACGCCGTTCAACTTCACCGCGATCGCCGGGAACCTGCCGACCGCGCCCGCGCTGATGGGCAACACGGTGATCTGGAAGCCGTCGCCGACCCAGCAGGTCGCCGCGCACCTCACGATGGAGCTGCTCGAGGAGGCCGGGCTCCCGCCGGGCGTCATCAACATGCTGCCGGGCGACGGGCTCGAGGTCTCCGAGGTGGCGCTGAACCACCCCGACCTCGCCGGCATCCACTTCACCGGCTCGACCCCGACGTTCCAGCACCTGTGGTCGACGGTGGGCCAGAACATCACGAAGTACCGTTCCTACCCGCGCATCGTCGGCGAGACCGGCGGCAAGGACTTCATCGTCGCGCACGCGTCGGCGAACCCCGACGTGCTGCGCACCGCGATGCTGCGCGGCGCCTTCGAGTTCCAGGGCCAGAAGTGCTCGGCCGCGTCGCGGGCGTACGTCGCCCGGTCGGTGTGGAAGAAGATGCGCGACTCGTTCGTGTCCGAGGTCGAGTCCATCACCATGGGCGACGTCACGGACTTCTCGAACTTCATGGGCGCGGTCATCGACGACCGGGCGTTCGCCAAGCACAAGAAGGCGATCAACCGCGCGAAGCGGTCCGCGAAGCTCGACGTCCTCACCGGCGGCCAGGTCGACGACTCGGTGGGCTACTTCGTGCGGCCGACGGTCGTCGAGGGTGGCGACCCGACCGACCAGATGTTCTCGACCGAGTACTTCGGGCCGATCCTCGCCGTGCACGTGTTCGAGGACCGGGACTACGAGAAGGTCGTCGCGCAGATGGAGTCCTTCGCGCCGTACGCCCTGACCGGCTCGATCATCGCCCAGGACCGCGGCGCGGTCGCGTGGGCGCAGGAGCAGCTGCGGTTCACCGCCGGCAACTTCTACGTCAACGACAAGCCGACCGGTGCGGTCGTGGGTCAGCAGCCGTTCGGCGGCGCCCGCGCGTCCGGCACGAACGACAAGGCCGGCTCGGCGCAGAACCTGCTGCGCTGGACGTCCCCGCGCTCGATCAAGGAGACGTTCGACCCGCCGAAGGACTACCGGTACCCGTACATGGACCTCGGCTGAGGCATGCGTGACGAGGGCCCGGACGGATCATCCGTCCGGGCCCTCGTGCTGTCGCGGTGGGTCAGCCCGCCAGCGACGGGTAGTCCGTGTAGCCCTCCGCGCCGCCGCCGTAGAACGTTGCCGGGTCCGGCTCGTTGAGCGCGGCGCCGGTCTGCCAGCGGTGCGGCAGGTCGGGGTTCGCCAGGAACAGCCGGCCGACGGCCACGGCATCCGCCAGGTCGTCGTCGAGCAGGGCCTGCGCCTGCTCGCGGGTGGTCACCTCGCCGAATCCGGTGTTCGCGACCAGCACGCCGCCGAAGTCCTTGCGCAGGCGCTGGACGAGCTCGGTCGACGGGTCGGCCAGCACGCTCAGGTAGGCCAGGCCCAGCGGCGCGATGCCCTCGACCAGTGCGCCGTAGGTCGCCTCGACGTCGGCCGGGTCCTCCTCGGTCGCGCCCTGGATGTTGTGGGCGGGGGAGATGCGGATGCCCACCCGCTCGGGGCCGATCGCCTCGGCGACGGCGTGCGCCACCTCGACGACCAGCCGGGCGCGGTTCTCCGGGCTGCCGCCGTAGGCGTCGGTGCGCCGGTTGGAGCCCGGGGCCAGGAACTGGTGCAGCAGGTAGCCGTTGGCGGCGTGCAGCTCGACGCCGTCCAGGCCGGCCTCGACCGCGGAGCGCGCGGCGTGCACGAAGTCCTCGACGATGCCGGGGATCTCGTCGGTCTCCAGGGCGCGGGGGACCGGGTGCGGCTTCATGCCGTCCGCGGTGAACATCTCGTTCGGGGCGGCCAGCGCGCTCGGCGCCACGGACTCCAGGCCGCCCTTGTTGTCGGGGTGCGCGACGCGGCCCGCGTGCATCAGCTGGACGACGATGCGGCCGCCCTCGCCGTGCACGGCGTCGGCCACCCGGCGCCAGCCGGCGACCTGCTCGGCGGTGTGGATGCCGGGGGTGTGGAGGTAGCCCTGGCCGACGGCGCTGGGCTGGGTGCCCTCGGTGATGATCAGCCCGGCGCTCGCGCGTTGCCGGTAGTACTCCACGGCGAGGTCGCTGGGGACCATCCCCTCGGCGGCGCGGTTGCGGGTGAGCGG
>DASTGV010000444.1:0-11544 GCA_035718765.1 Nocardioidaceae bacterium | reverse complement strand
CCGGCGACGAGGATGCGCATGCAGGCCAGCATGACAAGCCGCCACAAGGCGCCTAAACCGAGCAGGAGGCCTCAGCCGCCGTCGAGCGGGCGGCCGGCCAGGTCGACGTACGTCGTGCCGGCCGGCAGCCGCGCCCGCATCACCTCGACGGCCTGCGGGTTCTCGTCGACGAGCACGAACCGTCGCCCCATCGCGGCGGCCACCGCGCCCGTCGTACCGCTGCCGGCGAAGAAGTCGAGCACCCAGTCCCCCGGCCGCGACGACGGCTCGAGCACCCGGCGCAGCACGCCCTCCGGCTTCTGCGTGGGGTAGCCGGTCTTCTCCTTGCCGCCGGTGGGCACGATCGTGTGCCACCAGACGTCGGTGGGCAGCTTGCCCCGGGCCGCCTTCTCCGGCCCCACCAGGCTCGGGGCGAGGTACGGGATCCGCGTGATCCGGTCCTGCTCGAACAGGTGCGCGCCGATCTCCTTGACGTAGACCAGGATCGTGTCGTGCTTGGCCGGCCAGCGGTCCTTGCCGCGGCCGCCGAAGTCGTAGGCCCAGATCACCTCGTTGAGGAAGCAGTCGCGACCGAAGATCCCGTCCAGCAGCACCTTGCAGTAGTGCGCCTCGCGCCAGTCGAGGTGCACGTAGAGCGTCCCGGACGGCGTCAGCAGCCGGCGCGCCTCCTCGAGCCGCGGGGCCAGGAAGCCCGCGTAGTCGGCGAACGTGTCCGGGTAGGACATCCGGCCGGTCTCCACGCTCGTGTAGCGGCGGCCCCCGAAGCCGGTGCGGCCTCCGGCGGCCTCGTCGTCCTGCTCGCGGGTGACCCGGAGGGTACGGCGGTCACGTCGGCCGCCCGTGTTGAACGGCGGGTCGATGTAGACGAGCTGGAACGACTCGTCCGGCAGCTTGGCCAGCACCTCGCCGTTGTCGCCGCGCACCACCACGTCGGGGCCGGACTGCAGGTCGATCACCGGCTCATCCTCCCAGCCGACGAGGGCCCTTCGACGTCTCGCGCGCCCGCCCCGGGCTGTGTTTCGATGGATCGTGGGTCCGCACCCGATCGAGTTCAACGCCTCCGCCCGCCCGACGCTCGGCGTCGAGTGGGAGTTCGCGCTCGTCGACAAGACCACCCGGGACCTGTCCAACACCGCCAGCGAGCTGTTCGGCAAGGTGGACGCCTCGGTCGACGGCCCGGGCCTGCACCAGCGGCTGCACAAGGAGCTGCTGCGCAACACCGTCGAGGTGGTCACCGGGGTCTGTGACACCGTGCCGGAGGCGATGGCCGACCTGGCGGACACGCTGCGGCTGGTCCGTCCGTTCGCCGACGACCTCGGGGTCGACCTGTACTCGGCCGGGACCCACCCGTTCGCGCGGTGGTCGACCCAGCTGCTGACGCCGGGGCACCGCTACGAGGAGCTGATCGAGCGGACCCAGTGGTGGGGCCGCCAGATGCTGATCTGGGGCGTGCACGTGCACGTCGGCATCGGCCACCGCGACCAGGTGATCCCCGTCGTCTCCTCGCTGCTCAACCAGTTCCCGCACCTGCAGGCGCTGTCCGCGTCCTCGCCGATGTGGTCCGGGACGGACACCGGCTACGCCAGCAACCGGGCGATGATGTTCCAGCAGCTGCCGACCGCGGGGCTGCCGTTCCAGTTCGAGACCTGGGAGCAGTACGAGGACTTCGTCGACGACCACATGCGCACCGGCGTCATCGAGTACCTCAACGACATCCGGTGGGACGTCCGCCCCTCGCCGGCCCTCGGCACGGTCGAGGTGCGGATCTGCGACGGGGTGTCGAACCTCACCGAGCTCGCCGCGCTGACCGCGCTCACGCACTGCCTGGTCGTGGACCTCACCGACCGGCTGTCGGCCGGCGAGACCTTGCCGACGATGCCGCCGTGGCACGTGCAGGAGAACAAGTGGCGCTCGGCGCGCTACGGCCTCGACGCCGAGATCATCCTCGACGCGGCCGCGCACGAGCGGCTGGTCACCGACGACCTCGCCGACCTGCTGACCCGGCTCGAGCCGGTCGCGCGACGTCTGGGCTGCGCGGACGAGCTCCGCTCGGTGGACGAGATCACCCGCGGCGGGGCGTCGTACCAGCGCCAGCGGCGGGTCGCTGCGCGCACCGGCGGCGACCTGGTCGCGGTGGTCGACTCGGTGGTGCGCGAGCTGCGGCTGTGACGGTTCGGCTTGACCCGAGGGGGTACGCCTGGAGCCATGAGCGAGTTCACCAGCGAGGACACCGGCGACGCCGGTGAGCCCAACGAGTCCTACAACACCTACAGCGTCGACGACGAGGACCAGCCGCAGGGCGAGGGAGACAGCCTGGTCGACTCCCGCGGGCTCGACGAGCCCCTTGACGAGGGCTACTCACCGCCCGAGAAGTGGTCGGTCGCCGAGGGCTACGGGAACACCCCCTACGAGGAGGAGACCGGCGAGAGCCTGGACCAGCGGCTCGCCCAGGAGGAGCCCGAGCCGGACCCGTACGCGGAGGCCGCGGACGAGAGCGAGGACGTCGGCGGTGAGGTCGGCAACCGACGGGCCGGCCGGCTCGTCGACGAGGACGAGGGGCTCGGCCCCGACGAGGAGTCCGAGCTCATCGGCGAGGACGTCGGCATCGACGGCGCCGGGGCGAGCGCCGAGGAGGCGGCGGTGCACGTGGTCGACGAGGAGGAGTGACCGCGCGGCACGCCCCTGCTCAGGGCGCGCCGACCAGCAGAACTGCGGCTGCCCACGGGTCGTCCCGTGGGCAGCCGCGGTGCTCCGGTGGGTGGACCGGGCGGCGGGTCAGGCCGGCTGGTCCTGGTGCACGCCGCGCTCGCCGGAGTCGGTGAGCCGGGCCTCCTCCTTGGCCTGTGCCTCGAGCTCGGCCCGGCGGGAGGCCTCGAGCAGCTCACGGGTCGCCTCGTAGGCGCCCGGTGAGCTGACCAGGTCGGACGCGCCGCCCTTGAGCCGTTGCAGCGCGGCGCGGGCGAAGATCTGCTGCTCGGTGGTGGTGCGCTGTGACCGGCCGCTGCCCAGGAAGCTCACCGACCAGTGCCCCAGGGCGCCGACCCGGTTCTTGAAGCCGGTCATGTACACCAGGTGCACGGCCAGCCACAGCAGCCACGCGATGAACCCGGTCAGCCGGAGCTTGCCGACCAGCGCGACCGCCCGGAACCGGGAGATGGTCGCCATCGAGCCCTTGTCGAAGTACTTGAACGGCTTCTGCGGGGCCTGGCCGTCCGACAGCCGCGCCTTGATCTCCTTGGCGGCGTACTTCCCGCCCTGGATCGCCACCTGGGCGACGCCGGGCAGGTGGTCGAGGTTGATCATGTCGCCGACCACGAACACCTCCGGATGGCCGGGCAGCGTCAGGTCCGGGTTCACCGAGACCCGGCCGGCCCGGTCGACCGGCGCGCCGCTCTGCTCGCCGAGGAGCCTCCCCAGCGGGCTGGCCTGCACACCGGCCGCCCACACCTTGGTGGTGGCCGGGATGCGCCGGTGGGTGCCGTCCTTGTCCTTGACGTCGAGGCCCCACTCGTCGACGTCGACGACCATGGCGCCGAGCTGGACGTCGACCCCGAGCTTCTCCAGCGCCTTCTTGGTCTTCTCGCCGAGCTTGGCGCCGAACGGCGGCAGCACCTGCGGCGCCGCGTCGAGCAGGATCACCTTGGCCTGACGGGTGTTGATCCGGCGGAAGTCCTTCTCGAGGGTGCGGTGCGCGAGCTCGGCGATCTGGCCGGCCATCTCCACGCCGGTGGGGCCGGCCCCGACGACCACGAAGGTCAGCAGCCGCTCGATCTCCTCCTCGTTGTCGGAGATCTCGGCGAGCTCGAAGGCGCCGAAGATCCGGCCGCGCAGCTCGAGGGCGTCGTCGATGCTCTTCATGCCCGGGGCGAACTCGGCGAACTGGTCGTTGCCGAAGTAGGACTGGCCCGCACCCGCGGCCACGATGAGGGAGTCGTACGGCGTGACCACGACCCGGTTGAGGACCGTCGAGGTGACCGTGCGCCCCGACAGGTCGATGTCGTTGACCTCACCGAGGATGACCCGGGCGTTCTTCTGCCCGGACAGGATCTCCCGCGTGGGGGGTGCGATCTCGCCCTCGGACAGGATCCCGGTCGCCACTTGGTAGAGCAGCGGCTGGAACAGGTGGTGGGTGGTCTTCGCGATCATCGTCACGTCGACGTCCGCGTGGCGCAGGGCCTTCGTCGCGAACAGACCGCCGAAGCCTGAACCGATCACCACGACCCGGTGCCGGTTGCTGGCGGGGGCACTGTGGTTCGTCATCGAGCTGACCTCTCCCTGGTCGTCCGTCAGGCCGGTTCTGGACTACCCATTTTCGGCCTTCACACCACACAACGCATCCCCGGGTCCACCGCTGCCGCGTGCCAGCATGGCGTCCCTCACACCGCGTCGTCCACCGGTGTCCGAACCGTCACATCCGGGACGCGCCGGTTGGCGCATGGGGGCACGGGGCACGATGGCGGCGTGAGCACCCACTTCGACCTCGCCGTGATCGGCACCGGCTCCGGCAACTCGATCGTCGACGAGCGGTTCGACGGCAAGCGGGTGGCGATCCTGGAGAAGGGCATCTTCGGCGGGACCTGCCTCAACGTCGGCTGCATCCCGACCAAGATGTTCGTCTACCCGGCCGACGTCGCGCACTCCGCGGCCCACGGGGACGTGCTCGGCGTCGAGACCCGGTTCGACCGGGCCCGCTGGCGCGAGATCCGCGACCGGATCTTCCGGCGCATCGACCCGATCCGCGACGCCGGCCGGCACTGGCGGGCCGACCAGAACGCGAACGTGACGCTCTTCGAGGGGCACGCCCGCTTCGTCGACGTCCGCACCCTCGACACCGGGACCGGCGAGACGATCACCGCCGACGACGTGGTGATCGCCGCCGGGGCGCGCCCGGTGGTCCCGGACGTCGAAGGGCTGGAGGAGGTCGGCTTCCACACCAGCGACACGATCATGCGCATCGACGCGCTCCCCGACCGGCTGCTGGTCATCGGCGGCGGCTTCGTGGCGGCGGAGTTCGCGCACGTCTTCGGCTCCTTCGACACCCACGTCACGATCGTCAACCGGTCGTCCGCGTTGCTGCGCGGCGAGGACGCGGAGGTCTCCGCCGCGTTCACGGGCCTCGCGCAGAACCGCTGGGACGTGCGGCTGGAGACGAAGGTCGAGAAGGTCGAGAGGTACGGCGACGTGGTCCGCGCCCGGCTCTCGGACGGCAGCACCGTCGACGTGGACGTGGTGCTGGTCGCCGCCGGCCGACGCTCGAACGCCGACGGTCTCGATCTGGACCGCACGGGGGTCCGCACCGACGACGACGGCGTGATCCTGGTCGACGACCACCAGCGCACCAACGTCGAGGGCATCTGGGCGCTCGGGGACATCGCCAACCACTTCCAGCTCAAGCACGTCTCGAACCTCGAGGCCCGGGTCATCCAGCACAACCTGCTGCACCCCGACGACCTGGTGCGGGCCCGTCACGACGTGGTGCCGAGCGCGGTGTTCACGAGCCCGCAGGTCGCGAGCGTCGGGCTCACCGAGCGGCAGGCCGTCGAGCGGGGCGTCCGGCACGTCGTGGCCAAGCAGATGTACGGCGACACGGCGTACGGCTGGGCCATGGAGGACACCACCAGCTTTGCCAAGGTGCTGGCCGACCCCGACACGGGGCTCGTCCTGGGCGCGCACGTCCTCGGGCCGCAGGCGTCGAACCTGCTCCAGCCGCTCGTCCAGGCGATGAGCTTCGGGCAGACCGCGCACGACGTGGCCCGGGGCCAGTACTGGATCCACCCGGCGCTGATGGAGGTCGTCGAGAACCTCCTGCTCAGGCTGGAGGAGCACCCCCGCTGAGGCTCACCTCACAGGGCGTCGTCGATCAGCACGTCGGCGACCGTGTCGAGCCGCGGGTGCTCGTTGTCGCCGTGCTCGACGACGCCGGTCAGCCAGCTCACCGCGAGGCCGTCGTCGCGGTCCTCCAGCACCGCGATGCTGTTGTCGAACCACGGGCCGGCGATGTTGTGCCAGCGGAACGGCGCATCGGGCACCTTCGCGGACCGGGCGACGAGCTTGCCGATCGGTCCGGCGACGGCGTAGGCCAGCACCGCCGTGGCGAACCGCATCTTGCGCGGCAGCGGGTTGCGGATCGGCGAGCAGACCAGCTGGATGATCCGGCTGCTGCCGGCCCAGTGCGGGCGGTCCACCTCGGAGACGTAGGAGTGGTGGACGTCGCCGGACAGGAACGTCACCGTCTTCGGGGCCTTCCCGCGACGCCCGTCCGCGACCTCCTGGGCCATCGCCGCGACGGCGTGGAAGGCGTGCTGGAAGGCGCCCCAGTGCTCGAGGTCGACGGCGCGCCGCAGCTTCTCGCCGTACGTCGCGGACCGCCGGCCCCAGGCGCCGTTGCCGACCGCCTCGTTCCACGCCTCCAGGTAGTGCAGACCGGTCGGCAGCAGGAACGGCAGCGACGTACCGACGAACAGGTGCTTCACGTCGCCGCGCATCTGCCCGTCCAGCCAGGCCAGCTCCTCGTCGTCCAGCAGCGAGCGCCGGTCGGGCTCGAGGACGCGGGCCGCGCGGGAGTCCACGACGACGAGCCGGACACCGGCGAAGTCGCGGGCGTAGCTCCACCGGTACGTCGTCGGGTCCTCGTCGACGCGCTCGGCCAGGTCGTCGAGGGCGCCGGTCAGGTCGAGCTCGTCCGCGTCGTCCCCGGCGTCGCGCTCGTGCGCCACGATGCGCTGCCACACCGGGTCGGCGTCCCGCTCGTCGGGTGAGAGGTTGCCGACGTGCTGGTAGACCCAGTAGGACGCCAGCCCGGACACGATCCGCTCGTGCCACCACGACGTCCGGCGGATGTCCTGCTGCCAGGCGTACGACGTGTTCCAGTCGTCGCGGACGTCGTGGTCGTCGAAGATCATCAGGCTCGGCAGCGTGGAGAGCAGCCACCGGTTCAGCGGGTCGTTCCAGGCCAGCGCGTAGAGGTGGGCGTACTCCTCGTAGTCCTTGAGCTCCTTGCCCGGCGGCTCGTCGATGTCACGGCGGTCCTTGATGAACCGCTGCATCTCCTCGGTGGTCTCGTCGGCGTACACCTGGTCGCCGAGGAACAGCACAAGGTCGGGCCAGCGGGCCGTGTCGTCGGTCGCCATCTTCAGCGCCAGGCTGCGCAGCGCGTCGACGCCGTGCGTGGCGTTCCCGCTCTGACCGTGGTCGACGCTGGTGCGGCAGGACCCGAACGCCATCCGCAGCGGCTTGCCCGGCTACAGCGTCGCGATGACGCTGGGCGGGTAGCCGGCGCCCTCGGCACCCTCCACCGGCGGCCAGACCCCGGCGGCGTCGACCTCGACGGTGTACGGCGACACCGAGCCGGGAGCGAGCCCGTCCACCACCACCAGCGCGTAGTGGTGACCGTGCACCCGGAACGTCCGCGCCTGCCACGACCGCCCCTCCACCCGCACCGTCACCCGGCCCGCGTCCCGGGTCTCGACCCAGACCGAGGCGGACGTCTCGTCGACGTAGCGGACCAGCGGGCCGAGGACCAGGGGGGATGTCGTCACGGCCACTTCCTACCGGACGGGTGGTTGCCCGCGCATCCCGGCCTCCGGCAAAGAGTGGCCGTCGGTAAAACGGGGTAGAACCTCGCCATGGACGTCCCCCTCCAGGCGCAGCTCGCCGGTCACCGTGCCCACAACAGCGAGTGGATGGACCACGCCGTCCGGGTGGGGCTGGTCTCCTACGGCGTCGTGCACCTGATCCTCGCGTGGCTCGCGCTGCGGCTCGCGTTGGGGGACAGCGGAGGCAACGCGTCCAACCAGGGCGCCCTCCACCAGCTCGCGCAGAGCGGCCTGGGGCGGGTCTCGCTCTACGTCGTCGCGGCCGGCTTCCTGGCGCTCGTCGTCTGGCAGGGGCTGGAGGCTGCCTTCGGGCACCGCGACGAGGACGGCGGCAAGCGCGTCCTCAAGCGGGTCACGTCGGCCGGGAAGGTCGTGCTCTACGGCAGCCTCGCGGTGACCGCGTTCAAGACCGCGACCGGAGGGTCCTCGGGTGGCGGCGGCACGAAGGGCCTCACCGGCACGATCATGAGCTGGCCGGCCGGTCCGTTGCTGGTCGGACTGGTCGGCATCGGTGTCCTCGCGGTGGCCGGGGTGCTGGTGCACCGGGGCTGGACCGAGAAGTTCCGCGACAAGCTCGACTTCAAGGGCCAGAGCGGCAAGGACGGCGAGGCCTACATCCGGTTCGGCCAGGCCGGCTACATCAGCAAGGGCGTCGCGCTCGCCGTCGTGGGCCTGCTCTTCGGCTACGCGGCCATCTCCCACGACCCGCAGAAGTCAGGTGGCCTGGACCAGGCGCTGCACAAGGTGCTGCAGCAGCCGTTCGGCGCACCGGTGCTCGTGCTCATCGCGCTCGGGTTCGCCTGCTACGGGCTCTTCTGCTTCGCGTGGGCCCGTCACCTCAACCGGTGAGCACGCCGAGCACGGGCCCGGCAGACGGTTTCGAGACCGAGCGGCTCGTCGTCCGCGGCTGGCACCTGGCCGACGTCGACGCGTTCTTCGACATCTACCGCCGGTGGGAGGTCGCCCGTTGGCTCGGCTCGACGCCACGGGCGCTGGAGACCCTCGACGAGGCCGAGGCCCGGGTCACCCGCTGGGCCGAGCTCAACCGGTCCGCCGAGGACGAGGGCCGCTGGGCCGTGGAGCGCCGCGAGGACGGCCGCGTCGTCGGCACCGTGCTGCTCGTCCGGCTGCCCGACGGGGACGGCGAGGTCGAGGTCGGCTGGCACCTCCACCCGGACGCCTGGGGGCACGGGTACGCCACCGAGGCGGCGCGCGGTGCGCTCGACTGGGGCTTCCGGCGCGGGCTGGAGGAGGCGCTCGCGGTGGTGCGCCCCGGGAACACCGCCTCGGCCGCGGTGTGCCGCCGGCTGGGCATGGAGCCGCAGGGCCTCACGTCCCGCTACTACGGTCTGGAGCTCGAGCTGTTCCGGCTGCGGCGGGAGATGGCCGGAGGAGCCGCCGCCGCGGGATAGCCTCTGCGGCATGGGGAGGTGGGTCGGGTTCCTGCGACGTACGCCGTGCCTGGTGCTGCTCGTGGTCCAGCTCGCCGGCGTGCTGCTGTACCCGTCGATGGAGACCACCGCATCGGGCCGGGCGGCGTTTGCGCTGTTCGGACTGCTGGTCTTGGGGCTGGTGCTGCTCACGCTGCGGGTCACACCGTTCATCTCCTGGGTGGCCGCCCTGTTCGCGCTGCCCTCCGCCGTCCTGCTGATGGCGTCGGTCGTCGTCGACGACCCGGACCTGTTCGTGTGGTCGGCAGGCTTCGAGCTGGTGGTGTACGCCTACGCCGCGCTGAGCATGCTGGCCTACATGCTCGGGGACGAGAAGGTGACCACCGACGAGCTGTTCGCGATCCCGGCCGTGTTCACCCTCCTGGCCTGGGCGTTCGCCTTCGTGTTCGTGGTCGTCCAGGCGCTCGACCCCGGTGGTTTCAACCCCGGCGGCGTGGGCACGAGGTCGTGGATGGAGCTGCTCTTCCTGTCGTTCACGACCCTCTCCAGCACGGGCCTCTCGGACATCACACCGATCTCGGGTCACGCGCGCAGCGTCGTCATGCTCGAGCAGGTCGCGGGCGTGTTCTACATCGCGATGGTGGTGACCCGGCTCGTCTCCCTCCGCAGCTCGCGCGCCGCCGAGCGGGACGGCGCCTGAGCCGGCCATGAGCACCCTGGAGCTGGTCCCCGAACCGCAGTCGGTGCGCCGCGCCCGCGTCTGGGTCGTCTCCGAGCTGGCCACGATCGGCCGCGACGACCTCGCCGACGCCGCGGAGCTCGGGGTGTCCGAGCTCGTCACCAACGCGATCCTGCACGCCGACCCGCCGATCGTCGTCCGCGTGGGCGGCACCGCGGCGCACCCGCGGGTCGAGGTGCACGACAACTCCCCCGCACCGCCGAAGGCCCGCTCGATGACCGCGGACGAGCGGCTGCTGGCCACGGTGGGCCGCGGGCTCGGCATCGTGGCGATGTTCTCCACCACCTGGGGCGCGGAGGTGTCCAGCGAGGGCAAGGTCGTCTGGTTCGAGCCGGCGGCGGAGGCCTCGGGTCTGCTCGACGAGGCCCAGGCGCGGGGCGAGGTCTTCGACCTCTCTGAGCTCGTCGACGAGCGGCTGGCGACGGTCGGCGACCCCGGCGAGCGGCTCACCGTGCGGCTGCTCGGCATGCCGGTGCAGGTCTTCGCGCACTACCGCATCTGGTACGACGAGCTGCGTCGCGAGCTGCGGCTGCTGGCGCTCAACCACGGCTCCGACTACCCGCTGGCGCAGGAGCTGTCCGAGATCACCCTCCAGGTCGAGCAGGAGCGCCGGCAGGCCAGGGGGATCGACCGCCTCGACGCCGCGATCGCCAGGGGGGACGACCGCGTCGACCTCGTGTACCAGGTGCCGCCGAGCGCGGGCACCACGATGGGCCGGCTGCAGACGCTCCTCGAGCAGGTCGACGTCTTCTGCCGCGAGCAGCGGCTGCTCACGCTGGAGCCGGGTCCGCAGCAGATAGCCCTGCGGTCGTGGTACCTCGGCGAGTTCACCCGGCAGACGGCGGGCGAGGCGCCCACCCCGTGGCCCGGGTCGTACGTCGTCGAAGAGCGCCGGTGACGTCGATCCGGCCCCTGCACGCGAAGGTGATCGGTGTGGTGGCCCTCGGCGGGGCAGTGGGCGCCTGCGCCCGCTACGGCCTCTCGGTCGCCTTCCCCGACCCCACCGACGGGTCCGGCTTCCCGTGGACCGTCTTCGCCATCAACGTGGTCGGGTGCACCCTGCTCGCCGCGCTGCCCGCCGTCCCGGCCGTGCGGCGCCGGGTGCTGCTGCCGCCGCTGCTCGGCACCGGCGTCCTGGGCGGCTTCACGACCCTGTCGACGTACGCCGACCAGTCGCGGGCGCTGCTCGCCGCCGGGAACGCCGGCCTGGCGGCGGTGTACGTCCTGGGCACCCTGGCCGCCTGCCTGCTCGCCGTGGCCCTGGCCGACCGGCTCAGCACCCTCGCCTCGCGCACCGAGTTCGACCTCGAGGAGGGTGACCTGTGACCTGGGCGCTGGTCGCGCTCGGCGCGGCCGTCGGCGCGCCGGTGCGGTACGTCGCGGGGCACCTGCTCGACGGCCGGTTCCACGCCGGCACGATCCTGGTGAACTGGGCCGGCTCCCTCCTGCTCGGCCTCTTCAGCGGGCTCGGGCTGACCGGCCACACCCTGGCCCTGCTCGGCACCGGCTTCTGCGGCGGCCTGACGACGTACTCCTCCTTCGCCGTGCAGGCGCACGACCGCGGCCGCGCGTACGGCTCCGTCATCGTGGTCGCCACCATCGTCCCCGCGCTGCTGCTGTGCGGGCTCGGGTTCCTGGTCGGCGCTCAGGCGTAGCCGAGGTCGTGCAAGCGGTCGTCGTCGATCCCGAAGTGGTGGGCGATCTCGTGCACGACGGTGACCCGGACCTCGTGGACCACCTCGTCCTCGCTGCGGCACATGGCCAGCGTCGGGTTCCGGAAGACCGTGATCCGGTCCGGCAGCGTCATCGTGTAGCCCGG
>DASTGV010000443.1:0-22485 GCA_035718765.1 Nocardioidaceae bacterium | reverse complement strand
CAACGGCCCCGGCGACCCGGCCGCCACCGAGGGCCAGGTCGACCTGCTCCGCGCGGTGCTGGAGGCGGGCCTCCCGTACTTCGGGATCTGCTTCGGCAACCAGCTCTTCGGCCGGGCGCTCGGCTTCGGCACCTACAAGCTCACCTACGGGCACCGCGGCATCAACCAGCCGGTGATGGACCGGACCACCGGCAAGGTCGAGGTCACCGCGCACAACCACGGCTTCGCGGTCGAGGCCCCGCTCGACCGCGCGACGAGCACGCCGTACGGCGAGGTCACCGTCTCGCACGTCTGCCTCAACGACGACGTCGTCGAGGGGCTCGAGTTGCGCTCGCCCGACGGCGCCCTCAAGGCGTTCTCGGTGCAGTACCACCCGGAGGCGGCGGCCGGCCCGCACGACGCGGCCTACCTGTTCGACCGGTTCGTCGATCTCATGGCGGGGTCCGCAGGTAGGTCCGCCTCCGCCGACCTCCGCCCGACCGGGGCGGCGGCAGAACCATCCGGCGGCGCTTCGCGCCGCCTCCCGCCGGACCCATCCACCACCGCCGCCCCCGCCGGGCTGCGGTCGTCTGCGGCTCACGACAGCGCACGAGGTGACCACTGATGCCGAAGAGACAGGACATCTCCAGCGTGCTGGTGATCGGCTCCGGGCCGATCATCATCGGCCAGGCGTGCGAGTTCGACTACTCGGGCACGCAGGCCTGCCGGGTGCTCCGGGCCGAGGGCCTGCGGGTGGTGCTGGTCAACAGCAACCCGGCGACGATCATGACCGACCCGGAGTTCGCCGACGCGACGTACGTCGAGCCGATCACGCCGGAGTTCGTGGAGAAGGTGATCGAGAAGGAGCGGCCGGACGCGCTGCTCGCCACGCTCGGCGGGCAGACCGCGCTGAACGCGGCGATGGCGCTGGACAAGGCCGGCGTGCTCGAGAAGTACGGCGTCGAGCTGATCGGCGCGAGCATCGAGGCCATCGACCGCGGGGAGAACCGCGAGTCGTTCAAGAAGATCGTCGAGGAGCTCGGCGGCGAGGTGGCCCGCAGCGTCGTGTGCCACTCGATGGACGACTGCCTCGCGGCGGTCGACGAGCTCGGCTACCCGATGGTGGTGCGGCCGTCCTTCACGATGGGCGGCACCGGCTCGGGGATGGCCTACGACGAGAACGACCTGCGGCAGATCGCCGGCGCCGGCCTGGCCGCCAGCCCGACCACCGAGGTGCTCCTGGAGGAGTCGATCCTCGGCTGGAAGGAGTACGAGCTGGAGGTGATGCGCGACAAGGCCGACAACGTCGTGATCGTCTGCAGCATCGAGAACCTCGACCCGATGGGCGTGCACACCGGCGACTCGATCACCGTCGCGCCCGCGATGACGCTCACCGACCGCGAGTACCAGAAGATGCGCGACCTCTCGATCGGCATCATCCGCTCGGTCGGCGTCGACACCGGCGGCTGCAACATCCAGTTCGCCGTCGACCCGCGCGACGGCCGGCTCATCGTGATCGAGATGAACCCGCGGGTGTCCCGCTCCAGCGCGCTGGCGTCGAAGGCGACCGGCTTCCCGATCGCGAAGATCGCCGCCAAGGTGGCGATCGGCTACACGCTCGACGAGATCCCCAACGACATCACCCGCGAGACGCCGGCGTCCTTCGAGCCGTCCCTCGACTACGTGGTGGTCAAGGTGCCGCGGTTCGCGTTCGAGAAGTTCCCGTCCGCCGACCCGACGCTGACCACGCACATGAAGTCGGTCGGCGAGGCGATGGCCATCGGCCGGAGCTTCACCGAGGCGCTGCAGAAGGCGCTGCGCTCGCTGGAGAGCAAGGACGCCGTCTTCGACTGGCGCAAGGAGTACGTCGACCTCGACAAGGCCGCGCTGCTGGAGCAGATCCGCACGCCCCACGACGGCCGGCTGCGCAAGGTCATGGACGCGCTGCGCGCCGGCGCGACCCCCGAGGAGGTCTTCGAGGCCACGGCCATCGACCCGTGGTTCGTCGACCAGCTGCTGCTCATCAACGAGGTCGCCGTCGAGGTCCTGGAGGCCGACGAGCTGACCCCGGGGCTGCTGCGGCGCGCCAAGCGGCACGGCTTCTCCGACGAGCAGGTCGGCCGGCTGCGCGGGATGCCCGCCGCCGTCGTCCGCGGGGTGCGGCACGCCCTCGGCATCCGGCCGGTCTACAAGACCGTCGACACCTGCGCGGCCGAGTTCGCGGCCCGCACGCCGTACCACTACTCGTCCTACGACGAGGAGACCGAGGTGCAGCCGCGGGAGCGGCCGGCGGTGATCATCCTCGGGTCGGGCCCGAACCGCATCGGGCAGGGCATCGAGTTCGACTACTCCTGCGTGCACGCCAGCCTCGCGCTGTCGGCGGCCGGCTACGAGACCGTGATGGTCAACTGCAACCCGGAGACGGTGTCCACCGACTACGACACCAGCGACCGGCTGTACTTCGAGCCGCTCACGCTGGAGGACGTGCTCGAGGTGGTGCACGCCGAGCAGCAAGCCGGCCCGGTGGCGGGCGTGATCTGCCAGCTCGGCGGGCAGACCCCGCTCGGTCTCGCGCAGGGGCTCGAGGACGCCGGGGTGCCGATCGTGGGCACCTCGCCGGCCGCCATCCACCTCGCCGAGGAGCGCGGCGCGTTCGGGCGGGTGCTGGCCCGGGCCGGGCTGCCGGCTCCCAAGCACGGCATGGCCACCTCGTTCGAGGAGGCCCGGGCCATCGCCGAGGAGATCGCCTACCCGGTGCTGGTGCGCCCGTCGTACGTCCTGGGCGGGCGCGGCATGGAGATCGTCTACGACGACACGTCGCTCGAGGCCTACATCGAGCGGGCCACCGAGATCAGCCCCGAGCACCCGGTGCTCGTCGACCGGTTCATCGACGACGCGGTCGAGATCGACGTGGACGCGATCTACGACGGCACCGACCTGTTCCTCGGCGGGGTGATGGAGCACATCGAGGAGGCCGGCATCCACTCCGGCGACTCCTCGTGCGCGCTGCCGCCGATCACGCTCGGCGCCCAGGAGGTCGAGCGGATCCGCGAGGCCACGGCGGCGATCGCCGAGGGCGTCGGGGTGCGCGGCCTGCTGAACGTGCAGTACGCCCTCGGCTCCGACGTGCTCTACGTCCTGGAGGCCAACCCGCGGGCCAGCCGCACCGTCCCGTTCGTGTCCAAGGCCACGAACACCCCGCTGGCCAGCGCGGCCGCGCGGGTGATGCTCGGCGAGTCGATCGCGGACCTCCGCCGGGCCGGGGTGCTGCCGGCCGAGGGCGACGGGGGCGACCTGCCGTCCGACGCGCCGATCGCGGTCAAGGAGGCGGTGATGCCGTTCAACCGGTTCCGCACGCCCGACGGCCGCAACGTGGACACCGTGCTCGGCCCGGAGATGAAGTCGACCGGCGAGGTGATGGGCTTCGACGCCAACTTCGGCACGGCGTTCGCGAAGGCGCAGACCGCCGCGTTCGGCTCGCTGCCGACGAGCGGCAAGGTGTTCGTGTCCATGGCCAACCGGGACAAGCGCTCGATGATCTTCCCGATCAAGGTGCTCGCCGACCGCGGCTTCGAGATCCTCGCCACCCAGGGCACCGCGGAGGTGCTGCGCCGCAACGGCGTCGAGGTGACCGTCGTCCGCAAGCACTTCGAGGGTCCCGGGCCGAACGGCGAGCCGACCACCGTGCAGCTGATCCAGGCCGGCGAGATCGACCTGATCGTCAACACCCCGCACGGCTCGTCGGGCGGCGGCTCCGCGCGCATCGACGGCTACGAGATCCGCACCGCCGCGGTGATGGCGAACATCCCGTGCATCACCACCGTGCAGGGGCTCGGCGCCGCCGTGCAGGGCATCGAGGCCCTGCGGGCGGGCGACATCGGGGTCCGCTCCCTGCAGGACTGGGCCGCGGCACGGTGACCGCCTACCGCCTGCTGTTCGACCGGGTGCTGACCCGTGTCGACGCCGAGACCGCGCACCGGCTGGGCTTCCGGGCGCTGCGGGTCGGCGCGCGACCCCTGCGGCTGCCGTCCGGCGGGGCGCCGGTGCACGCGATGGGCCTCGACTTCCCGGGCCCGCTCGGCCTGGCGGCCGGCTTCGACAAGAACGCCGAGGGCATCGACGCCCTCGCGGCCCTGGGCTTCGCGTTCGTCGAGGTCGGCACCGTCACCGGCGAGCCGCAGCCCGGCAACCCGAAGCCGCGGCTGTTCCGGCTGCCCGTGGACCGGGCCGTGGTGAACCGGATGGGCTTCAACAACGACGGGGCCGAGGCCGTCGCGCGCAGGCTGGCCGCCCGGCTCGGCGCGAAGCACCGCGACGTGGTGGTCGGGGTGAACATCGGCAAGACCAAGGCGGTCCCCGAGGACGACGAGCCGGCCGTGCTCGCCGACTACGAGAAGAGCACCCGGCTGCTCGCGCCGTACGCCGACTACCTGGTCGTCAACGTGAGCTCGCCGAACACCCCCGGTCTGCGGGACCTGCAGTCCGTCGACCGGCTGCGACCGCTGCTGGCCGCCGTACGCCGGCGGGCCGACGCCGTGACGTCCACGCACCTGCCGCTGCTGGTGAAGATCGCCCCGGACCTCGCCGACAAGGACGTGCTCGCCGTCGCCGACCTGGCCCTCGAGCTCGGCCTGGACGGGATCGTCGCCACGAACACCACCGTCAGCCGCGACGGCCTGGCGTCCGAGCCCGCCGACCTCGGGCGCGTCGGCGCCGGCGGCCTGTCCGGGGCGCCGCTGAAGGCCCGGGCGCTGGAGGTGCTGCGGCTGCTGCGCGAGCGGGTCGGCCCCGACCTGACCATCGTCGCGGTCGGCGGCATCGGGGACGCCGCCGACGCCCGGGAGCGGCTCGACGCGGGCGCCACGCTGCTGCAGGCCTACACCGCGTTCGTCTACGAGGGCGCCTTGTGGCCCTCCCGCGTGCAGCGCGCGCTGGCCCGCCGGTGAGCACCGCCGCGCCGGAGACCGGGCCGGTCCAAGTGACCGGCGAGGTGCTGTCGGTCAAGAAGGCCGGCGCCTACCAGCACCTCACGATGGTCGCCCCCGGGGTCGCGGAGCGGTTCCGTCCCGGCACGTTCGTCACCCTCGCCGTCGGCGGCCCGCTGTCCGCCACCACCCTGCGGCGCTCGCTGCCCGTGCACCGGGCCCGGCCGACCGGTGCCTACGGCGGCACGGTCGAGTGCGTCTTCGCCGTCGAGGACGCCGCCACGTCGTGGCTGGCCGGCGCGCCGGCCGGGACCCCGCTCGACGTCGTCGGCCCGTTGGGGCGGCCCTACGCGCTGCCCAAGGAGCCGGTCACCTGCGTGCTGGTCGGCGACGGCTGCGCGAGCGCGCCGCTGTTCCCGCTCGCCGAGCGGCTGCGCGAGCGGTCCTGCGTGGTGCACATGCTGCTCGGGGCGGCCACCGAGTCCGCCCTCTTCGGCGCGCTGGAGGCCCGACGGGCCACCCGCGGCGTCGTGGTCACCACCGGCGACGGGTCCGTGGGCCTGCGCGGCGGGGTGGTCGACGCGCTGTCGGACCTGCTGACCCGGGTGCAGGCCGACGTCGTCTACGCCGCCGGCCCGCCCGACGTGCTGCACGGCGTGGCCCGCGCGGCCGAGGCGCACGGGGCGTGGAGCCAGACCGCGGTGGACGTGCCCGACGGCTGCGGCACCGGCCTCTGCCTGGGCTGCGTGCTGCCCGTCGTCGGCGAGGACGGGGTGACCCGGATGGTGCGGGCGTGCGCCGAGGGGCCGGTGTTCCGCGGCGACCGGGTGCGGTGGCGCGACCTCGGCACCGTGCCCGCCGACGCGCGAGGTGCCTCGTGACCGAGGTGGACCTGGCCACCGACCTCGGCGGGCTCGCCATGGCCTCGCCGGTGATGACGGCCGCCGGCTGCGGGGGGCGCGAGCTGGCGGCGTACACCGACCTCACCGCGCTCGGCGCCCTCGTCACCCGGACCGTCACCCTGGACGCCCGGGCCGGCTCCCCGCCGCCGCGGGTCGTGGAGACCCCCGGTGGGGTGGTGAGCGCCGTCGGGCTCCAGAACCCCGGCCTGCAGGGGTTCCTGTCCACCGACCTCCCGTGGCTGGCGCAGCGGCGGGTGCGCACCGTGGTGTCGATCAGCGCGGGGTCGCTGGCGGAGTACGGCGAGCTGGCCCGGCGTCTCGCGACCGCCCCCGGGGTCGACGCCGTCGAGGTGCACCTGGAGGTGTCCGACGCGCACCAGACCGGGAAGGCCGTGCACGTGGTCCGGCGGGACCTGCCGCACGGCGTGCCGGTGCTGGCCAAGCTCGGCGCGGGCGGCGACGTCGTCGGCCTGGCCCGGGCCGCGGTGGACAACGGCGCTGACGCGGTCGTGGTCACGCAGGGCTTCCCGGCCCTGGTCATCGACCCCCGCACGCTGCGGCCGACCCTCGGTGCCGGGCGCGGCCTGCTCACCGGGCCCGCGGTCCTCCCGCTCGCGCTGCGCTGCGTGTGGGACGTGCACGAGGCGCTCCCCGAGGTCCCGGTCGTGGGTGCCGGCGGCGTGCGCACCGGCTTCGACGCGCTCGCGATGCTGCTGGCCGGCGCGACCGCGGTGCAGCTCGGCAGCGTGCTGCTGCACGACCCGGCGGCGGCCGGCCGGGTCACCCGCGAGCTGGCCGACGAGCTCGCCCGACGAGACCTGAAGTCCGCGGCGGACGCCACCGGGCTCGCCCACCAGCAACCCGAGGGGAGCAGCCGATGACGTTCGGCAGCAGACTCAGTGACGCCCTGGCCGACCGCGGCCGCTTCTGCGCGGGCATCGACCCGCACCCGGGGCTGCTCGAACACTGGGGCCTGACCGACTCCGTGAACGGCCTGGAGAAGTTCGCGATGACCGCGGTCGAGTCGTTCGCCAACGTCGTCCCGGTCGTCAAGCCGCAGTCGGCGTTCTTCGAGCGGTTCGGCTCCCGCGGTGTCGCCGTGCTCGAGCGGGTCGTGGCCGGCGCCCGGGAGCTCGGCTGCCTGGTCCTGCTGGACGTGAAGCGCGGCGACATCGGGTCCACCGCGCAGGCGTACGCGGACGCCTACCTCGACAAGAACGCCCCGATGTACGTCGACGCGGTGACCGTCTCGCCGTACCTCGGCATCGGCGCGCTCGACCCGCTCGTCGACACCGCGCTCGCCAACGACGCCGGTGTCTTCCTGCTCGCGCTGACCTCCAACCCGGAGGGCCCGCAGGTGCAGCACGCGGTCACCACCGACGGCCGGACGGTCGCGGGCGTGGTCCTCGACGCGGTCGCCTCCCGCAACGCCGAAGCCGAGGGCCTCGGCTCGGTCGGCGCGGTCGTCGGCGCCACCGTCGAGCTCCCGTCCGACGTCGGGGTCGCCAACCTCGACGTGCACGGCCCCCTGCTCGTCCCGGGCATCGGCGCCCAGGGCGGCACCCTCGACGACGTGCGCCGGGTCTTCGGCGCGGCGGCCCGCAACGTGCTGCCCACCAGCTCGCGCGAGCTGCTCGCCGCCGGCCCCGGCAAGGCCGCGCTGCACGACGCGGCCCTCCAGGCCGTCGAGACGTTCAGCGCCCTGGGCTGAGGCTCAGCGGACCACGACGGTCCCGGCCGTGCCGTCGACGGTGACCTCGTCGTCGGTGCGGATCACGTCGGTCGCGCCCCGGACGCCGACGACCGCCGGGATGCCGTACTCACGGGCCACGACGGCACCGTGCGAGTTCGCGCCGCCCATCTCCATCACCAGGCCGCCGGCGGTCAGGAACAGCGGCGTCCAGCCGGGGTCCGTGGACGGGCAGACCAGGATCCGGCCGGGCTCGAGCCGGACCCGGTGCGGGTCGAGGACCACCGTCGCCACGCCGGTCACCGTCCCGGCCGAGGCCGGGATGCCGTGCAGCGACCCGTCGTCGACGGCCGGCGGGTCCACGACGGCCTCCGGCTCGGTGCCGTCGGACAGCAGCACCCGCGGCACCTGGCGTCGCCGCAGCTCGCGCTCGTAGTCCGCCCGGCGCTCCTCGACCAGGTGCTGGAGCTGGGCACCCGCCAGGCACGCGTGCACCTCGCGGAGGTCGAGGAAGAACACGTCGTCCGTCGCCGCCAGCAGGCCACGCCCCCGGAGGTCGTCCCCGACGGCCAGCAGCTCGCGTCGGGCGGCCGCGAGCATCGTCACCAGGTAGAACTTGGGCAGCTCGCGCATCCCCGCCAGCGCCCGGGAGCGTCCGAGGGCGGTGCGCACCAGGCTGCCGCGCAGCCCGCCCGCCCGCTCGGCGAGCGTCTCGACCATCTCCTCGGCCTCCACGCGGCCGCGCTCGAAGACCGCGTCCGGCGCGACCGCCGCGTCGTCGACGGTCAGGTAGCCGGCGAGCACGCCGAACAGGTACGTCGGGTCCTCCGACCACCGCGGCACCCCGAGGTCGATCTCGGCGACCGCCCGGTCGCCGTACCACGCGAGGAACCCCCGCAGCCCGCGGTCCACCGGCCCGGGGAGGGTGTGCGCCCGGAAGCGGTCGGCCAGCTCCTCCGGCTCGGTCAGCCGCACCAGGGCGGCGCTGACCGGGTCCCGCCGGATGTCCTGCGCGAGCTGCCACAGGTCGAGGTCCATCTCCGTCGTGATGTTGTCGGGGAGGCTGCGCAGCACCGTCGACAGCTCACCGGGACGGCGCCGGTCGCCGAGCAGCCAGGCGGCCGCGGCCAGGGCCACGAAGCCCGCGCCGGCGCGGGGGAGCAGCTCGAGGGCCAGTGGCGCGAACTCGCGGGGGAGCAGCCGCATGACGTGCTCGAGACGCTCTGTGGAGGTGGCGTCCGGGGGCGGCGCCAGGCGGCTGCGGAGACCGGCGCCCAGCTCGTCCGCCCGGCGGTGCGCCGCCTCCGGGTCGACCAGCGCCATCACCAGCCGCAGCGGCAGCCGGCTCGCGAGCGCCACCGCGGCCAGCGGCCGCAGCGACTCCGCCCAGGACGCCGGGACCGGGGTGAACCGAGGGTCCTCGGAAAGCGCCCGGAACACCGTCGCCGACCGGGCCTCCATCACGTCCATCACGCGGGGCAGCAGCGCGCGGCCGACCTTGTTGCGCAGCGGCGCGGTCACGTCGACGAACAGCCGGTCCGCGGCCGCGGAGACCGCCGGCGCCCCGGCCAGCGGGTCGCGCACCTCGATGCCCCACAGCCGGGCCATCGACGTGGACGCCGCCCGCAGCGCCGCGATCCCCGCCGGGGTGAGCGGCCGGAACACCCCCTGGGCGACGTTCACGCTGAAGAAGGCCCGGGCACCTCCCCGGCCCTCCGGGACCGGGTACAGCGTGGTGATCGGCCGGGCCTGGGTCAGCCAGAACCGGCCCTTCCCGTCAAGGGCCCACTCGGTGTCCTGGGGAGCGCCGTACACCGCCTCCACCTCGGCACCGAGCGCGGCCAGCTCCCGGGCCTGCCGGTCGGTGAGGCAGGGGCCGGTCCGGGCGTCCCGGACCTGCTCGACCCCGCCACCGGGGGTGGCGCGGACCGACACCGTCTTGTCGCCGAGCCGCCGGTGCACCACCCGGCTGCCGGCCACGTCGACCCGGAACTGGTCGGGGTTCACCGCCCCGGAGACCACCGCCTCGCCGAGCCCGGGGCTGGCGTCGATGACGGCCTCGCCGCGGCGGCCGGTCACCGGGTTGGCGGTGAACATGACCCCGGCCACCTCCGCCTCGACCATGTCCTCCACGACCACGGCCAGCCGGACCCCGGCGTGGTCGATGCTGTTCGCCGCCCGGTAGGCCACCGCCCGCCCGGTCCACAGCGACGCCCAGCAGCGGCGGACCGCGTCCACGACGGCGTCGGCGCCGACGACGTTCAGGTAGGTGTCCTGCTGGCCGGCGAAGCTGGCGAACGGCAGGTCCTCGGCGGTGGCCGACGAGCGGACGGCCACCGGGCCGGACACGCTCGTCCGGACCGCGTCGACGACGTCGCGCGGGACGGGAGCGGTCAGCACCAGCTCGCGGGCCTCGGCGGCCAGCTGGTCCAGGACGGGGGAGTCCGGTGCGGTCGCGGCCAGCTCCGCGACGACCGGCTCCAGGCGGTCGCCCACCACCCGGGTGTACGCCGCGGTCGTGACGCAGGTGCCCGGCGGGACCCGGAACCCGGCCCGCAGCAGGATGCCGAGGTTCACCGCCTTGCCGCCGGCGAGGTCCAGCATGTCCGGCTCGACGTCGACCAGGCTCAGGGTCAGCGGCTCCTTGTGCGCGGTCGGTCGTCGGGTGGTCACCGCCACAACGGTCCCTCCTCGCGAGGTGGGGTGTCCTCCCACCGTCCCGACCCGGGTCACCGGTGTCCATGACGCCTTCGGGGGGTTCACGCGCGTGCGGCCCCGGCGCGCGGTGTAGAACAGTCGCATGCCCGAGGCCAACCCCTTCTCCGAGCCGAGCACGCTGCCGTTCGCGTTCCCACCCTTCGACGCGATCCGGCACGAGCACTACCGCCCCGCCTTCGACGCGGGCGTCGCCGAGCAGCGCGCCGAGGTCGAGGCGATCGCCGCCCAGGACGCCGACCCGACGTTCGAGAACACCGTCGAGGCCCTCGAGCGGTCGGGGGCGACGTACCGCCGGATGATGCGGGTCTGGACGAACCTCTGCGCGTCGATGTCCACGCCGGAGATGCAGGCCCTGGAGAGCGAGCTCGCGCCGCTGATCGCCGAGCACACCGACGCGATCCGGCTCGACCCGCGGCTGTTCGCGCGCATCGACGCCGTGCACACGGCGCGCCACGAGGCCGGGCTCACCCCCGAGCAGGTGCGGATCGTGGAGCGCTACCACCGCGACTTCGTCCGCGCCGGCGCCGCGCTGCCGGAGGCGGACCGGGACCGGCTGCGCGAGCTGAACGTGCGGATCACGTCGCTGACCACCGAGTTCAGCACCCGGGTGCTGGCCGAGTCGAACGACCTCGCCGTGCACGTCGCCGACCGGGCGGGGCTGGACGGGCTGGCCCCCAACGAGGTCGACTCCGCCCGCGGCGCCGCCGAGGCGGCCGGGCTGGACGGCTACCTGCTCACCCTGTCCCTGCCCACCATCCAGCCGACGATCGCGTCCCTGACCGACCGGGACGTGCGCCGCCGGCTCCACGAGGCGGCGACCACGCGCGGCACCCGCGGCGGCGAGCACGACACCCGCGACCTGGTCGCCCGGATCACCGCGCTCCGGGCCCAGCGGGCGGCCCTGCTCGGGTTCACCGACCACGCGGCGTACGTCGCCGACGACCAGACCGCCGGCAGCACCAAGGCGGTGCTGGAGATGCTCGACGAGATGGTCGAGCCGGCGATGCGCAACCTCGGGTCCGAGCTCGCGACGATCGAGGAGCTGGCGCGCGCCGACGGCGTCGAGGGCCCCGTGCAGCCGTGGGACTGGGCGTACTACGCCGCGCGGGACAAGGCCGCGACGTACGACGTGGACACCAACGCGCTCAAGCCGTACTTCGAGCTCGACCGGGTCCTCACCGACGGCATCTTCTACGCCGCCACCCGGCTCTACGGCATCACCTTCGAGCAGCGGCACGACCTCCCGGTGTACGCCGACGGGGTGCGCGTCTACGAGGTCAGCGACCACGACGGGTCCGCCCTGGGCCTGTTCGTGTGCGACTGGTTCGCGCGGCCGACCAAGCAGGGCGGCGCCTGGATGGACGAGTTCGTCGGGCAGTCGCACCTGCTGGAGACCCTGCCGGTCGTCGTGGTCTGCCTCAACGTGCCCAAGCCGCCCGCCGGGCAGCCGGCGCTGATGACCCTGGACGAGGTGCGCACCGGCTTCCACGAGTTCGGGCACGCGCTGCACGGCCTGTTCTCCGACGCGGTCTACCCCCGCCTGCAGGGCACCTCGGTGCCGAGGGACTTCGTGGAGTTCCCCTCGCAGGTCAACGAGATGTGGCGCTGGTGGCCGGAGGTGCTGGCCAACTACGCCGTGCACCACGAGACCGGCGAGCCGCTGCCGCAGGACGTGGTCGACCGGCTCGTCGCCTCCGAGGTGCACGGCCAGGGGTTCGACACCGTCGCGATGCTGGGGGCGGCGCTTCTCGACCAGGAGTGGCACCGGCTCACCGCCGACCAGCCCGCCGTCGAGTCCGACCGGGTCGAGGACTTCGAGGCCGAGGCGCTCACCCGGCACGGCGTCCGGTCGACGCTGGTGCCGCCGCGCTACCGCAGCGGGTACTTCGCGCACGTCTTCGCCGGCGGGTACGACGCGGCCTACTACTCCTACCTGTGGAGCGAGGTGCTCGACGCCGACATGGTCGACTGGTTCCGGGAGAACGGCGGGCTGACCCGCGCGAACGGCGACCGGTTCCGCGAGCGGCTGCTGTCCGTCGGCGGCACCGTCGACCCGCTCGACGCGTTCGCCGCCGTGCGGGGCCGCGGCCCGAGCACCGAGCCGCTGCTGCGCCGCCGGGGGCTGCGTGGCTGAGCGCGGGCCCAGCGGCCCCGTCCGTCGTACGGCGCTCGCGGTGGCCGGGGTGCTCGTCACCGCCGGCCTCGCGGGCTGCTCGCACGGCACGCAGTCGTACTGCTCGACGCTCAAGGACGACCAGAAGAAGCTCGCGGCCCTGTCCAGGCAGTCGGCGAAGCCGGGGCAGACCGGCGCCAAGGCGGTCGGCGACACGGTCGCGGTGCTCTCCGACCTGCGCGACCAGGCACCCGACGACATCGGAGACGAGTGGGCCACGCTGGTCGAGGCGCTGCAGGGCCTGCTGGACGCCGTGAAGGCGACCGGCCACCCGCTCGCCGACTTCGCCGGCGGCACCAAGCCGGCCGGGGTGACCACCGGCCAGTACGACGCGGTGAAGCAGGCCGCCTCCGAGCTGCAGAGCACCCGCGTCCAGCAGGCCGGCAAGAGCATCGAGCAGCACGCGCAGGACGTCTGCAAGGTCGACCTCGGCACCGGTCTGGGCGGCGGGCTGCCGACCGGCTGACCGGCGACACCCCGCCCGCGTTGCGACCAGCGCGCCACCGTGGCTAGATTTCGTCTGACCACCCACCGCCACCCACAGGACGAGGTCAGACAGTGGCTCTTCCGCGACTCACGCCGGAGCAGCGTCAGGCGAACCTCGAGAAGGCGGCAGCCTCCCGTCGCGAGCGGGCCGAGATCAAGAACCGTCTCAAGCACTCCGGCGCGTCCATCGTCGACGTGCTCAAGCAGGGCCAGGAGAACGAGGTCATCGGCAAGATGCGGGTCGTCGACCTGCTGCAGTCCATGCCCGGCCTGGGCAAGGTCCGCGCCCGGCAGATGATGGAGCGCCTGAGCATCTCCGAGAGCCGCCGCGTGCGCGGCCTCGGCGCCAACCAGATCGCCGCCCTCGAGCGCGAGTTCGGGTCGCGAGGCTAGCTGCATGGTCGAACCACAGGGCCGGCTCACGGTCCTGGCGGGTCCCACGGCGGTCGGCAAGGGGACGGTCGCGGCGTACGTCCGCACCCACCACCCCGAGGTCTGGATCTCCGTGTCCGCCACCACCCGCCACCCCCGGCCCGGGGAGGTGCACGGCCGGCACTACTGGTTCGTCTCCGACGAGGAGTTCGACCGGCTGGTCGCCGACGGCGAGCTGCTGGAGTGGGCGGTCGTGCACGGGCGGGCCCGCTACGGCACGCCCCGCCGGCCGGTCGAGGAGGCGCTCGCCACCGGACGCCCGGCGCTGCTGGAGATCGACCTGCAGGGCGCCCGGCAGGTGCGGGCCACCATGCCGGAGGCGCTGTTCGTGTTCCTCAAGCCGCCCTCGTGGGAGGAGCTGGTCCGCCGGCTGGTCGGCCGGGGCACCGAGACCGAGGAGGAGCGCGAGCGCCGCCTGGAGACCGCCCGGGAGGAGCTGGCGGCCGAGAAGGAGTTCGACGTGACGGTCGTCAACACCGAAGTTCACTCCGCCGCGGAAGAGTTGGTAGCCTGGATGAAGGGCTCCTGAGAGCTCCGCCCCTTCTTGCGGGCATCTCCAACCCCGAACTCTGTGAGGCTGACACCCCGTGTCTCGAACCCTGCCGGTCGCCGAGGGCATCACCAACCCGCCCATCGACGAGCTCCTGACGAAGACCGACTCGAAGTACAAGCTGGTCCTCTACAGCGCCAAGCGGGCGCGTCAGATCAACGCCTACTACTCCCAGCTCGGCGAGGGCCTGCTGGAGTACGTCGGACCCCTCGTGGACACCCACGTGCAGGAGAAGCCGCTGTCCATCGCGCTCCGCGAGATCAACTCGGACCTGCTGACCTGCGAGGACGTGGACCCCGAGGCCGAGGGCGACGCCTCCGCCGAGGGCTGAGACCCGCCACCCCATGGCAGACGCCGGCCGCCCTCACGCCGGGAGCGACGCGAGACCTCGTGTCGTCCTGGGCGTGAGCGGCGGCATCGCTGCGTACAAGGCCTGCGAGCTGCTCCGCCGGCTCACCGAGTCCGGTCACGACGTCACCGTCGTCCCCACCGCCTCCGCCCTGCGGTTCGTGGGCGCCCCCACCTGGGCGGCCCTGTCCGGCAAGCCGGTCTCCGAGGAGGTGTGGGCCGACGTCCACGAGGTGCCGCACGTGCGGATCGGGCAGACCGCCGACCTGGTCGTGGTCGCGCCGGCGACCGCGGACCTGCTCGCCAAGGCCGCGCACGGCCTGGCCGACGACCTGCTCACCAACACCCTGCTGACCGCCCGCTGCCCGGTGGTGTTCGCCCCGGCGATGCACACCGAGATGTGGGAGCACGCCGCCACCCAGGAGAACGTCGCCACGCTGCGGCGCCGCGGCGCCCTGGTCGTCGAGCCCGCCGAGGGCCGGCTCACCGGCGCCGACACCGGCAAGGGCCGGTTCCCGGAGCCGGCCGAGATCTTCGAGACCGCCCGCGACCTGCTGGCCCGCGGCGGCTCCGCCAACGTCCTCGACCTCGCCGGCCGGCACGTGCTCGTCTCCGCGGGCGGCACCCGGGAGTACCTCGACCCGGTCCGGTTCCTCGGCAACCGCTCCTCGGGGCTGCAGGGCTACGCCCTCGCCCGCGCGGCGGTGTCCCGGGGCGCGGAGGTGACGCTGGTCGCCGCCAACGTGGCGCTGCCGGACCCCGCGGGCGCGAAGGTCGTGCACGTCGAGACGACCGCGCAGCTGCGGGACGCCGTCCTCGCCGCCGCCCCCACCGCGGACGCCGTGGTGATGGCCGCCGCGCCCGCCGACTACCGGCCGCGCAGCGTCTCCGACACCAAGATCAAGAAGGCCGAGGACGGCAGCGCGCCGGCGCTGGAGCTGGAGCAGAACCCGGACATCCTGGCGGAGATCTCCCACGACCGGGCCCGGCCCGGCAGCGTGATCGTGGGGTTCGCGGCCGAGACCGGCGACGCCTCGTCGTCCGTGCTGGACCTGGCCCGCACCAAGCTGGCCCGCAAGGGCTGCGACCTGCTGGTCGTCAACGACGTGAGCGGCGGCAAGGTCTTCGGCAGCCCCGAGAACGAGGCGGTCGTGCTCGACGCGGCGGGGGAGGCCACCCACGTCCCGCGCGGGGCCAAGTCCGCGCTCGCGCACGCCATCTGGGACCGTGTCGCCGCGCGGTTCGAGGCCGGCTGAGACCGGACCGTGCCTTAGTCTCCCGAACGGGTAACCTTTCCGACCGAAACACAACTGCGATTGCACCGGCGCGGCCGGTGTGGCAAGGGGTACGACGCTGTGGCTGGACGCCTTTTCACCTCCGAGTCCGTGACCGAGGGGCACCCGGACAAGATCGCCGACCAGATCAGCGACTCGGTCCTCGACGAGATGCTCCGGCAGGACCCGAAGAGCCGGGTCGCCGTGGAGACGCTGCTCACCACCGGCCTCGTCGTCGTCGCCGGTGAGGTCACCACCGCCGGCTACGTGGACGTGAAGCAGGTCGTGCGCGACCGGATCCTGGAGATCGGCTACGACTCCTCGGTCAAGGGCTTCGACGGCCACTCCTGCGGCGTGATGGTCGCGATCGGCGGCCAGTCCGGCGACATCGCCCAGGGCGTCGACGCCGGCTACGAGCACCGCGCCGAGTCCTCCGCCGACGAGCTGGACAAGCAGGGCGCCGGCGACCAGGGCCTGATGTTCGGGTACGCCTGCGACGACACCCCCGAGCTGATGCCGCTGCCGATCACCATCGCCCAGCGCCTGGCCCAGAAGCTCTCCGAGGTCCGCAAGGACGGGACGATGTCCTACCTGCGCCCCGACGGCAAGACCCAGGTCACCATCGAGTACGACGACGAGAACCGTCCCGTGCGCGTCGACACCGTCGTGGTGTCCACCCAGCACGCCAAGGACATCAGCCTCGACGCGATGCTCACCCCCGACATCAAGAAGCACGTCGTGGACCCGGTGCTCGAGACCTTCGACATCCCCAACGACGGCTACCGGCTGCTGGTCAACCCGACCGGCCGCTTCGAGGTCGGCGGCCCGATGGGCGACGCCGGCCTGACCGGCCGCAAGATCATCATCGACACCTACGGCGGCATGGCCCGCCACGGCGGCGGTGCGTTCTCCGGCAAGGACCCGTCGAAGGTGGACCGCTCCGCGGCGTACGCCATGCGCTGGGTGGCCAAGAACGTCGTCGCCGCGGGCCTGGCCCGCCGCTGCGAGGTGCAGGTCGCCTACGCGATCGGCAAGGCGCAGCCGGTCGGCTTCTACGTCGACTGCTTCGGCACCGAGACGGTCCCGGTCGCCACGATCCAGAAGGCGGTGCTCGAGGTGTTCGACCTGCGTCCCGCCGCGATCATCCGCGACCTCGACCTGCTCCGCCCGATCTACGCCCAGACCGCGGCCTACGGCCACTTCGGCCGCGAGCTGCCGGACTTCACCTGGGAGAAGACCGACCGGGTCGAGGCCCTCAAGGCCGCCGCCGGCGTCTGACCTGCTGCGCGACGTCGCCGACCGCCGTCACGCGCCCGTGAGCCGGGTGCGGACGGCGGTCAGCTCGTTCTCGGACAGTCCGCACGGGTCGCGCAGGTAGGCCCGCACCCCGCCGTACCGCTCGTCGAGGTGCGCCAGCGCGGCGCCGAGCGTCTCCGGGCGCGACCGGGAGAACGCCTCCACGCGCTCCCGGTCGGCGGGAGGCAGCCCGGCCAGCAGCCGGTCGACCTGCAGCGCGGACTCGCTGAGCGCGTAGTCGTCGACGACGTGCCGGCGGGGGACGCCCGCGGCCAGGAGCAGCAGCGCGACCACGATGCCGGTGCGGTCCTTGCCGGCCGCGCAGTGCACGACCACCGCGCCCGCCGGGGCGTCGACGAAGGACCGCACGACCGACGCGATCCGGGCGGTGTTGCGGTCGAGGCTGCCGAGGTAGAAGTCCACCAGCGTGGCGTCTGCGTCCAGCGAGACGTCCACCCACGGCTCGTTGCGGTAGCTCGGCGCCCCCGCGTACGGATGCGCCGGTGAGGCCGCCTCGGCCTCCGCCCGCAGGTCGATGACCCGGGCCACGCCGTACGCGTCCAGCGCCCGGAGCCCCACCTCGTCGAGGCGGGTGAGCGAGTCGGCCCGCACCAGCGTCCGGTGCCGGACGGTGCCGCCACCCTCGACCGGCAGGCCGCCCAGGTCCCGGACGTTCGTGCAGCCGCTCCAGCTCAGCGTGCTCATGCGGCCATCCAAGCAGCCGGTCCTCCACAGCCGCCCGGATCGGCTGCCGGAAGCGGGGAGGGTGGCTGCCAGACTGGCGCCGTGCCCCCGGATGCAGACACCGACCAGGACGCCGAGGAGGGCCAGCTCGCGCTGCTGCCCGAGCTCGCGCGCGCCCGGGCCAAGGCCGCGCAGGAGGCCGCGAACGCCCGGGCCCGGGACGTCACGCCCCTCGAGACGGCCCCGGAGCGCCCGGTCGCCCGGGTGCTCGTGGACGTGCCGCTCGCCCACCTGGACCGGCCCTTCGACTACCTGGTGCCGGCGAAGATGCACGACCAGGTGGTGCCGGGATGCCGGGTGAAGGTCCGGTTCGCCGGGCAGGACGTCGACGGGTTCGTGCTGGAGCGGGTCGACCGCAGCGAGCACGAGGGCCGGCTGATGCCGCTGCGCCGCGCGGTCAGCCCCGAGCCGGTGCTCTCCCCGGCCGTGGCCCGGCTCTCGGAGCTGGTCGCGGACCGCTACGCCGGCACCCGCTCCGACGTGCTCCGGCTGGCGGTGCCGTCGCGGCACGCCACCACCGAGAAGCAGGACACGCCGCCGGCGGCAGCGGCGTCCCCGGACCTCGCGGCCGGGGAGCGGGCGTGGGCGGTCCACGACGGCGGAGCCGCCTTCGTGCGCCGGCTGGCCGAGGGCGCGTCCCCGCGGGCGGTGTGGTCGGCCCTGCCCGGGGGCTCCTGGCCGCACCTGCTGGCGCACGCCGCGGCCGCGACGCATGCCTCCGGCCGCGGCGTGCTGCTCTGCCTGCCCGACCACAAGGACGTCGCCCGGCTGGACGCCGCCTTGACCGCGGTGCTCGGCGAGGGCCGGCACGTCGTGCTCAGCGCGGACCTCGGCCCGGCGCAGCGCTACCGCTCGTTCCTCGCGGTCTCCCGGGGCGCGGTCCGGGTGGTCGTCGGCACCCGGGCGGCGGCCTTCGCCCCGGTCCGCGACCTCGGCCTGGTGGCGATGTGGGACGACGGCGACGACCTGTACGCCGAGCCGCGGGCCCCCTACCCGCACACCCGCGAGGTGCTGCTGACCCGTGCCCAGGAGGAGTCGACGGCGGTCCTGCTCGGTGGCTTCGCCCGCACCGTCGAGGCGGAGTACCTCCTCCGCACCGGCTGGGCCGAGCCGCTGCAGGCCGACCGGACGGGCCTGCGGGCCGCCGCCCCCCAGGTGACCATCACCGGCGCGACCGACCGGGAGCTGGAGCGTGACCCGCACGCCCGCACGGCACGGCTGCCCCGGACGGCGTACGACGCGATCCGCGAGGGCCTCACCCAGGGGCCGGTGCTGCTGCAGACGCCGCGGCAGGGGTACGCCACCGCGCTCGCCTGCGACACCTGCCGCACCCCCGCCCGCTGCCGGCTGTGCAGCGGGCCGCTGCGGCTGACCGCCGCCCACGAGCCGCCGAGCTGCCGGTGGTGCGGCCAGGCCGAGCCGGGCTGGTCCTGCGGGGTGTGCGGCGGCCGCGGGCTGCGGGCACCGGTCGTGGGGGAGCAGCGCACCGCCGAGGAGATCGGGCGGGCGTTCCCGCAGGTGCCGGTGCGCTCCTCCGGGGGCGACCGGGTCCTGGCCACCGTCGACGCGAAGCCGGCGGTGGTGGTGGCCACCCCGGGAGCCGAGCCGGTCGCGGAGGACGGCTACGCCTGCGTGGTGCTGCTCGACACCTGGCTGATGCTCGGCCGCCCCGACCTGCGCACCGCCGAGGAGTCCCTGCGGCGCTGGTTCGGCGCGGCGGGGCTGGCCCGCTCCGCGGAGCGCGGCGGCCGGGTCGTCGTGGTGGGGGAGCCGTCGCATCCGGCGCTGCAGGCGCTGGTGCGCTGGGACCCCGGCGGGTTCGCCGGCCGCGAGCTCGAGGACCGGCAGTCCGCACACCTGCCGCCCGCCTCCCGGCTCGCCACGGTCACCGCCCCCGAGGCCGACCTCGCGGCCGCCCTGGCGGCGCTCGACCTGCCGCCGGGCGCCGAGGTGCTCGGCCCGGTGCCCGTCCCGGCGACCGGACCGCCAACCCCGGAGCAGCCCGCGCCGCTGCGGGCCGTCGTGCGGGTCCCCCGGGCGGCCGGTGCGGCCCTGTCGCGGACCCTGCGCGAGATGCAGGGCGTGCGGGCCGCGCGCAAGCTGCCGCCGGTGCGCGTGCAGGTCGACCCGGTGGGTCTCGAGTGAGCGGGCCGTCTCCGTAGACTGGGGCGTTGCTCGCCCCGTCGTACCCGTCGCCCGCCCAGGAGCCCCGCCGTGCCCGTCCAGCCCATCCGCCTGTTCGGCGACCCGGTGCTGCGCACCCCGGCCGTGCCGGTGACGGACTTCGACAAGGAGCTGCGCCGGCTGGTCGCCGACCTCACCGACACCATGCTCGCCGCACCCGGCGCCGGGCTCGCGGCCCCGCAGATCGGGGTCGGGCTGCGGGTGTTCACCTGGCACGTCGAGGGCGAGCTCGGTCACCTGGTCAACCCGGTGCTCGACCTGTCGGAGGAGGAGCAGCACGGTCCCGAGGGCTGCCTGTCGCTGCCCGACCTGACCTTCGACTGCACCCGGGCGATGCGGGTCGTGGCCAAGGGCTTCGACATGCACGGCGAGCCGGTGACCATCGAGGGCCACGAGCTGCTCGCCCGCGCCATCCAGCACGAGACCGACCACCTCGACGGGGTGCTGTTCATCGACCGGCTCGACCGGGAGACCCGCAAGGCCGCCATGAAGGCGATCCGCGAGGCCGAGTGGTTCGGGGAGACCGCGCCGACCGTGCGGCTGTCCCCGCACCCGACCAACGGGCTGGGGTTCTAGGCCATGGCCGGATCTTCGGCGGGCGGGGCCTGACGTGCGCGTCGTCTTCGCGGGGACTCCCGAGCCGGCGCTGCCGGCGCTGGAGGCCGTCGCCGCCAGCCGGCACGAGCTGGTCGGCGTGGTCACCCGGCCCGACGCCCCCGCCGGGCGCGGCCGCCGGCTCGTCGCCTCGCCGGTGGCGCAGCGGGCCGAGGAGCTCGGCGTCCCGGTCCTCAAGCCCGAGCACCCGCGCGACCCCGGGTTCCAGGCCGAGCTGCGCGGGCTCGCGCCGGACTGCTGCCCGGTGGTGGCCTACGGCGCGCTGCTGCCGCGCACCGCGCTGGAGATCCCGCCGCACGGCTGGGTCAACCTGCACTTCTCGCTGCTGCCCGCGTGGCGCGGCGCCGCCCCGGTGCAGCACGCGCTGTGGGCCGGCGACGAGGTCACCGGGGCCACCACGTTCCGGATCGTGCCCGCTCTGGACGCCGGCCCGGTGTTCGGGGTGATGACCGAGCGGGTCCGGCCCACCGACACCGCGGGCGACCTGCTCGCGCGGCTCGCGGCCGGTGGCGCGGAGCTGCTGGTGCGCACCCTCGACGGCATCGACGACGGGTCGCTCGAGGCGCGGGAGCAGCCGGCCGAGGGCGTGAGCCTGGCTCCCAAGGTCGAGGTGGCCGACGCCGAGGTCGACTGGTCGCGCCCCGCGGTCGGCATCGACCGGCAGGTGCGGGCGTGCACGCCGGCGCCGGGCGCCTGGACGACGTACGCGGGGGAGCGGGTCAAGCTCGGGCCGGTGCGGCTCACCGACCGGGAGCCGCTGAAGCCGGGGGTGCTCGAGGTCACCAAGAACGCCGTGCACGTCGGCACGGGCTCGGTCCCGGTGCTGCTCGGGGACGTGAAGCCCTTCGGCAAGAAGCAGATGCCGGCCGCCGACTGGGCACGGGGCGCCCGCCTGGAGTCGGGCGCGAGGTTCGCGTGAGCGACCCCCGGGCCAAGCGGCGGCGCCCGCGCAACGCCAAGGTGGACCCGGCGCGGCAGGCGGCGTACGACGTCCTGGTGGCCGTGCGCGAGCAGGAGGCCTACACCAACCTCGTGCTGCCGCCGCTGCTGCGCTCACGCGGGCTGACCGGACGCGACGCCGCGTTCGCCACCGAGCTGGTGTCGGGGACGATCCGCCGGCAGGGCACCTACGACGCGGTGCTGGCGGCCTGCGTCGACCGCCCGCTGGCGAAGGTGGACCCCGGCGTGCTCGACGCGCTGCGGCTCGGCGCCCACCAGCTGCTCGCGATGCGGGTGCCCTCGCACGCGGCGGTCGGCACCAGCGTCGACCTGGTCCGCTCCGCGGTCGGTCCGGGCCCGGCGGGCTTCGTGAACGCCGTCCTCCGCAAGGTCGCGGCCCACGACCTGTCCGGCTGGGTGCGCCGGGTGGCGCCCGACCCGGTGACCGACCCCGTCGGGTTCGCCTCGGTGGCGCACGCCCACCCGCGCTGGGTGGTCGAGGCGCTCGCGGAGGCCGTCGGCGAGCAGCAGCTCGACGACCTGCTGGCCGCCGACAACGCGGCCCCGAAGGTGACCCTGGTCGCCCGCCCCGGCCTGGCCACGGTCGAGGAGCTCGTCGAGGCCGGGGGTACGCCGACCGGGCTCTCGCCCTACGCCGTGCGGCTCGAGGGCGGCGACCCGGCCGCGGTCCCGGCCGTCGCCGAGGGCCGGGCCGGGGTTCAGGACGAGGGCTCGCAGCTCGTCGCGCTCGGGCTCGCGAACGCGCCGGTCGAGGGCCGCGACGAGCGGTGGCTCGACGTGTGCGCCGGCCCGGGCGGCAAGTCCGCGCTGCTCGCCGCGCTCGCCGCCGGCCGGGGTGCCCGGCTGCTGGCGTCCGAGCGGCAGGAGCACCGCGCCCGGCTCGTGACCACGGCCACCGCGACGGCGCGGGGCGGTCTGCTCGGCGTGGTGGCCGCCGACGGCACCCGCCCCGCCTGGCGGGACGGCACGTTCGACCGGGTGCTCGTCGACGCGCCGTGCACCGGCCTCGGCGCGCTGCGTCGGCGGCCCGAGGCGCGGTGGCGTCGCTCGCCGTCCGACCTCGACGCCCTGGTGCCGCTGCAGCGGGCGCTGCTCGAGGCGGCGCTGGACGCGGTGCGGCCCGGCGGTGTCGTGGCCTACGCGACCTGCTCCCCGGTGCTCGCCGAGACGGCCGGGGTGGTGTCCGCCGTGCTGGCCGCCCGGGACGAC
>DASTGV010000442.1:0-2472 GCA_035718765.1 Nocardioidaceae bacterium | reverse complement strand
CGCCATGACGATGACACCCGAACCGTTCCTGACGGCCGAGATCGCCTACCGGCAGCAGCACCTGGCCGAGCAGTACTCACCCACCCGCGGCCGGCGCCACTGGGTACCGCGCCGGCCCACGATGAAGCTGCCGTCCTCGCGGCCGCGGCTGGTGGCGCTCGCGTTCGGCGACTGACGCCGTGACCGCCGTCGCCGAAACCGACGAGCGGGTGTCCGTGCCCTCCGCGATGATGGACGACGTGGCCCCGCTCCCCGACACGATGCAGCCGATCCTCGGGCGCGACCGTGAGCTCGCCCTCCTCGCCGACCTGCTCGGCCTGGCGGGGGAGCCGCGGTCGCGCTCGGTGCTGCTGGTCGGTGACGCCGGCGTCGGCAAGACCCGGCTGCTGCGCGAGCTGGTCACCCGCGCCGGCGAGGCCGGGTGGCGGACGCTGGTCGGGCACTGCCTCGACTTCGGCGACAGCGCCCTGCCCTACCTTCCCTTCTCCGAGCTGTTCGGCCGGCTGGCCGTGGACAGCCCCGAGGACACCGCCGAGCTGGTCGCCGACCGCCCGGCCCTCTACCACCTGCAGCCCGGGCGCCGGCTCATCTCGGGTGCCCCCGGCCCGGCCGGGGACAACCTCGAGCGCTCCGACCTCTTCGACGCCATCCACGGCGCCCTCGACGACCTGGCCGAGCAGAGCCCGGTCCTGGTCGTGGTCGAGGACGTGCACTGGGCCGACCGGTCCACCCGCGACCTGCTCTCCTTCCTCTTCGCCCGCCCCTTCCGCGGGCCCGTCGTCGTGCTGGCGTCCTACCGCTCCGACGACCTCCACCGTCGCCACCCGCTGCGCGCCACGGCCGCGCAGTGGGTCCGGGTCCCCGGTGTGCAGCGGGTCCAGCTCGACCCGCTCCCGGACTCCGACGTACGCCGCCTGGTGCGCGCCCTGCTGCCGGGCCCGCTGTCCGAGAGCGACCTGCAGGCGATCGTGAGCCGCGCCGAGGGCAACGCGTTCTTCGCCGAGGAGCTGGTCAGCGCCGCCGAGGGGTCCCGGGGGCAGGGGCTGCCCGACGACCTCGCGGACCTGCTGCTGGTCCGGCTCGACCGGCTCGACGACGAGGCCCGGGCGGTGGTCCGCGCCGCCTCCTGCGCCGGCCGGCGGGTCGGCCACCCCCTGCTCGCGGCCGTCGTCGGCCAGCCCGACGACGTGCTCGACGCGTCGCTGCGCACCGCCGTCGAGCAGAACATCCTGGTCCGGGTCGGCGGCGAGAGCTACGCGTTCCGGCACGCCCTGCTGGCCGAGGCGGTCTACGACGACCTGCTGCCCGGCGAGCGGGTCCGGCTGCACGCGGCCTACGCCTCGGCGCTGGCGGACCACCGCGCCGACGGCACCGCCGCCGAGCTCGCCCGGCACGCCCGGCTCGCCCACGACCCGGTCACCGCCGTCCGGGCCAGCGTCGAGGCCGGCGACGAGGCGATGTCGGTGGGCGGTCCCGACGAGGCCGCCATGCACTTCGAGACGGCCCTCGAGCTGACCGCCGACCCCCGGGTCTGCGAGCTGAGCCTCGACCCGGTCGACCTCGCCGTCAAGACCGTCGACGCGCTGATGGCCTCGGGCCACCCGGAGCGGGCGGTCAAGCTCGTCAAGGCCCAGCTCGCCCACCTGCCTGCAGGCGCGCCCGCCCACCACCGGGCGCGCCTGCTGATGTCCCTCGCCTCGGCGGTGCTCAGTCTCGACAACGCCGGGGACCCGCTCGAGCTGACCACCGAGGCGCTCGCCCTGGTGCCCGACGAGCCGACGCCGATGCGCGCCCGGGTGCTCAGCCTGCACGCCCGCGCCCACCTCTTCCACGGTCTCGACGACATGGCCGCGCAGCAGGCGATGGAGGCGCTCGGCCTGGCGCAGAAGCTCGACCTCACCTCGCTCGTCGCCGACGTGACCACGACGCTGGCCGGCATCGACGACCGTGCCGGGGACGCCGAGACCGCCCAGCGCGTCCTCGACGAGGTCATCGAGCGCGCCCACCGGGACGGCGACGTGCACGCCGAGCTGCGCAGCCGCTACCTGCTGGCCAGCCTGCAGCACGAGCGGGGCGAGCTGGTGAAGGCGAAGGCCGCCTACCACGCGGGCTACGTCGTGGCCCGGGAGAGCGGCCGGCCCTGGGCGCCCTACGGCTTCGAGGCCCGGCTGATGGAGGCGCACGTCGCCTACCAGCTCGGTGACTGGGACGACGTGATGGAGCTGACGGCGGTCGGCGGCCAGGCCCCGCCGCCGATCCCCGAGGCGACGCTGCTCGGCGTCCGGGCCATGTGCGTCGTGCACCGCGGCGACCCGTCGGCCGAGCAGGTCCTCGACCAGCTCCGGCCGCTGTGGCCGCTCGACGGGCTGGTCGGGGTCGGCGGCGCCGCCGCCGAGATCGACTGGTACGGCGGGCGGGGCGACGTGCCCGGCGTGCTGGCCACGTTCGACCGGGCCGTCGACGTCGTCGGGC
>DASTGV010000441.1:0-3839 GCA_035718765.1 Nocardioidaceae bacterium | reverse complement strand
ACGACGCCTGAGCCTGCATCCACCGATCTCCGCTGTCGTCGCCCCGCGCGCGACTAGAGTGGCGCCCGTGCAGCAGTACCTCGACCTCCTCCAGCGGATCCTCGACGACGGGGCGGTGAAGGGCGACCGCACGGGCACCGGCACCCGGAGCGTCTTCGGGCACCAGATGCGCTTCGACCTGGCGCAGGGCTTCCCGCTGGTCACCACCAAGAGGATCCACACGCGGTCGGTGTTCGCCGAGCTGCTGTGGTTCCTGCGCGGCGACACCAACGTGAAGTGGCTGCAGGACCGGGGCGTCACGATCTGGGACGAGTGGGCCGACGCGAACGGCGACCTGGGGCCGGTCTACGGCTACCAGTGGCGGTCGTGGCCCACCCCGGACGGCCGGCACGTCGACCAGATCGCGCAGGTCGTCGACGCGATCCGCCGCGACCCGGACTCGCGCCGCCACATCGTGAGCGCCTGGAACGTCGCGGACATCCCGCAGATGGCGCTCGCGCCGTGCCACGCGCTGTTCCAGTTCTACGTGGCCGAGGGCCGGCTGAGCTGCCAGCTCTACCAGCGCTCCGCGGACGTGTTCCTGGGCGTGCCGTTCAACATCGCGTCGTACGCCCTGCTCACCCACATGGTCGCGCAGGTCACCGGTCTCCAGCCCGGCGACTTCGTGCACACGCTGGGCGACGCGCACCTCTACAGCAACCACCTCGACCAGGCCCGGCTGCAGCTGACCCGCGAGCCGCGTCCGCTGCCGACCCTGCGGCTCGACCCGTCGGTCACCGAGCTCGACGCGTTCGACCTGGAGCACATCGCCGTCGAGGGCTACGACCCGCACCCGGGCATCAAGGCGCCGATCGCGGTATGACCGACGCGCCCAAGAAGGTCGTCATGGTCGCCGCCGTCGCGGAGAACGGGGTGATCGGCAAGGCCGGCGACATCCCCTGGCACATCTCCGAGGACCTCAAGCACTTCCGGGAGACCACCCGCGGCAACACCGTGGTGATGGGCCGGACGACGTACGAGGGGATCGGCCACCCGCTGCCCTACCGCACCAACGTGGTGGTCACCCGGAACCCGTCCTGGCGCGCGGAGGGCGTGTTCGTCGCCCCCAGCGTGGAGGACGCCATCGAGATCGCGCGCGGCTTCGACGGCGACATCATGATCGGCGGCGGGACGCAGGTGTACGCGGCGGCGATGCCCTACGCCACCCACCAGGTCCTCACCGAGGTGCACCAGTCGCCCGAGGGCGACACCCACTACCCGGACTTCGACCGGTCCGAGTGGCGGGAGACCCGGCGCGAGGAGCGCGACGGGTACGCCTGGGTGTGGCTGGAGCGGGTGGCCCCTCCGTCGCCCCGCTGAGCGGGACCGCCCGGTCCTGTCCGTGCGCGGACGCGGCCGCGGCAACCGATAGCCTGAGCCCATGACGTCCGGCACCCTTCCTCCCGCCCCCTTCGGGCGGGTGCTGACCGCGATGGTCACCCCGTTCCACGACGACGGCTCGGTGGACCTCGAGTCCACCGCGCGGGTCGCCGAGCACCTCGCCGACCACGGCCACGACGGCGTCGTCGTGTCCGGCACGACCGGCGAGTCGCCGACCACCACCACCGAGGAGGACGGCCGGATCCTGCGCGCGGTCGTCGAGGCGGTGGGCGACCGGCTCACGGTGGTCGCGGGCGTGGGCACCAACAACACCGCGCACTCGGTGGAGCTCGCCGCGCAGGCGGAGAAGGTCGGCGCCGACGGGCTGCTGCTGGTCACGCCGTACTACAACAAGCCCACGCAGCCGGGGTTGGCCGCGCACTTCGAGGCCGTCGCGAGCGCCAGCAGCCTGCCGGTGATGCTCTACGACATCCCCGGGCGCACCGGGGTCGCGATCGCCGAGGACACCTACCGACGCGTCGCGCAGCACCCGCACATCGTGGCCGTCAAGGATGCCGTCGGCGACCTGTTCCGCGGCGTGCGGATCATGGCCGACACCGGGCTGGCGTTCTACTCCGGCGACGACGTGCTCAACCTCGGCTGGCTGACCCACGGCGCCTGCGGGATCGTCTCCGTCGTCGGGCACGTGGCCGGCGACCGGTACCGCACCCTGGTCGACGCCGTCGACCGCGGTGACCTGCCCACCGCCCTGGCGACCTACCGCGACCTGGTCCCCGTGGTGACCGCGATCATGACCACCGCCCAGGGAGCGATGACGGCCAAGGCCGCGCTCGAGCTCCTGGGTGTCCTCCCCAACCGCAACGTCCGGCTCCCGCTCGTGCCCGCAGACGAGGCCCTCGTGGCCCACCTCCGCGACGTGCTGGAGACCGCCGGAATCCTCACAGAAGGGTCTGCATGAGCCGCCCCCACCCCGAACTGTCCGCCCCCGGTCCGCTGCCTGCGAAGGGGCTGCGGGTCATCCCTCTCGGTGGCCTGGGGGACGTCGGCCGCAACATGACGGTCTTCGAGTACGACGGACGGCTGCTGGTCGTGGACTGCGGCGTGCTGTTCCCCGAGGACCACCACCCGGGCGTCGACCTGATCCTCCCGGACTTCGACCCGATCCGGGACCGGCTCGACGCGGTCGAGGCGCTGGTGCTCACGCACGGCCACGAGGACCACATCGGCGCCACGCCGTACCTCCTGCGCGAGCGCAACGACATCCCGCTCGTCGGGTCCCAGCTGACGCTGGCCCTGCTCACCTCCAAGCTGCGCGAGCACCGGCTCAAGGAGACCGTGCAGCACGTGGTGAGGGAGGGCGACACCATCCAGCTCGGCCCGTTCGCGCTGGAGTTCGTGGCGGTCAACCACTCGATCCCCGACGCCCTCGCGGTCGCCATCCGCACCGGCGCCGGGACCGTGCTGCACACCGGCGACTTCAAGATGGACCAGCTGCCGCTGGACGGCCGGATCACCGACCTGCGAGCGTTCGCCCGGCTGGGGGAGCAGGGCGTCGACCTGTTCATGGTCGACTCGACCAACTCCGAGGTGCCCGGGTTCACCACGTCCGAGGTGGAGATCGGGCCGGTGCTGGACCGGGTGTTCCACCAGTCCCGCGACCAGCGGATCATCGTGGCCTGCTTCGCCTCCCACGTGCACCGGGTCCAGCAGGTGATGGACGCCGCGGTCGCGCACGGCCGCAAGGTCGCCTACGTCGGCCGGTCGATGGTGCGCAACATGGGCGTCGCCCGCGACCTCGGCTACCTCAACGTCCCGCCGAACACCCTGGTCGACGCCAAGGAGCTCGCGGACTTCCCGCCCGAGAAGACCGTGCTGATCTCGACCGGCTCGCAGGGCGAGCCGCTCTCGGCGCTGTCACGGATCGCGCAGCGCAACCACAACTTCGTGCACATCGAGGAGGGCGACACCGTCGTCCTCGCCAGCTCGCTGATCCCGGGCAACGAGAACGCCGTGTACCGGGTGATCAACGGGCTGTCCCGGTGGGGCGCGAACGTCGTGCACAAGGGCAACGCGCTGGTGCACGTCTCCGGCCACGCGTCGGCCGGCGAGCTGCTCTACTGCTACAACATCGTCCAGCCCAGCAACGTGATGCCGATCCACGGCGAGGTGCGCCACCTGCGGGCCAACGGGGAGCTCGCGCGTCGCACCGGCGTCCCGGCCGACCAGGTCGTGATGGCCGAGGACGGCATCGTCGTGGACCTGGTCGACGGCAAGGCCCAGATCGTCGGCAAGGTCGACTGCGGCTACGTGTTCGTCGACGGGTCGTCGGTCGGCGACATCACCGAGTCCTCGCTCAAGGACCGGCGGATCCTCGGCGAGGAGGGCTTCATCTCCGTGATCGTGGTGGTCGACTCGGTGACCGGGAAGGTGTCCGGCGGTCCGGAGATCCACGCCCGCGG
>DASTGV010000440.1:0-2648 GCA_035718765.1 Nocardioidaceae bacterium | reverse complement strand
TCGGCCCGCTGGCTGCACCGCCGCATCGACGTGGACTTCAACGGCTGGTTCATGTGCCTGATCCCCACCGAGGTGCTGCGCACGGTCGGGCTCAGCCTGCCGCTGTTCATCAAGTGGGACGACTCGGAGTTCGGCGTCCGGGCCGGTGCGGCCGGCTTCCCGACGGTGACCCTCCCGGGTGCCGCCGTCTGGCACGTCCCGTGGACCGACAAGAACGACGCGCTGGACTGGCAGTCCTACTTCCACCAGCGCAACCGCACCATCGCCGCGCTGCTGCACTCGCCCTACGAGCACGGCGGCCGGGTGGTGCGCGAGAGCTTCAACCACCAGGTCAAGCACCTGTTCGCGCTGCAGTACTCCACCGCCGAGCTGCGCCACCTCGCGCTCGAGGACGTGCTGGCCGGGCCCGAGGGGCTGCACGGACAGCTGCTCACCAAGCTCCCCGAGCTCCAGGCCAAGCGCAAGCAGTACACCGACGCCCAGACCTCGCCCGACCCCGACTCGTTCCCGTCGGTCCGCCGCGAGAAGCCGCCGAAGCGCGGCCAGGACCCGACCCAGCCCAAGGGCCGGGTCGGACAGCTGGTCTCCGCCGCCACCGCGGCCGTCCGCCAGACCCGGCCCGTCCGGGAGCTCGCCGCCCAGCACCCGGAGGCCGCGCTGGCCGCGATGGACGCCAAGTGGTGGATGATCGCGCAGTTCGACTCGGTGGTCGTCTCGATGCCCGACGGCACCAGCGCGTCCTGGCACAAGAGGGACCGAGCCGAGTTCCAGGACCTGCTGCGGCGTACCGTCGAGGTACACCAGCGTCTCTACCGCGAGTGGCCGACGCTGGCACGCCGCTACCGGCAGGCACTGCCGGACATCGTGTCGACCGACCAGTGGGCCAAGACCTTCGAGAACTCAGTCAGCCAGGAGGACTCGTGACCGCTCCGTCCGAGCGCCCGCCCGTGACCGAGGACGAGGCAGCACCCGTCAGCATGGACGGGGCCGCGCCCGTCGCCACGAAGGAGCCGGGGCCCGAGAGCCCGAGGGCGACCGCGCTGGCCGACCAGCCGCTGGTCTCCCCGTTCGACAGCGCCGGCCTCGTCGAGGTGTTCCGGCGCCGCTACCTCCTCAAGCTGCTCGTGCAGAAGGAGGTGCAGTCGCGCTACCAGGGCTCGCTGCTCGGCGTCCTGTGGTCCTACGTGCAGCCGCTCGTGCGGTTCTGCATGTACTTCTTCGTCATCGGCCTGGTCTTCGGGCTGCACAAGTCGGTGCCGAACTTCGCGATCCACATGTTCGCCGCCCTGGCGGGCGTGCACTTCTTCACCGAGACGTTCTCCTCCGGCACCCGCTCGATCGTGCGCAACAAGGCGATCGTCCGCAAGATGCCGATGCCGCGGGAGATGTTCCCGGTCGCGTCGGTGATCGTGTCCGCGGTCAACTCGTTCCCGCAGCTGCTCATTCTCTTCGTCGGCGCCGTCGCGGTCGGCTGGCGACCCGAGTGGCAGGGCATCGCCGCCGGCCTGCTCGGCTTCGCGGTGCTCACCGTCCTCGGCACCGCGCTGGCGCTGCTGTTCTCCGCGATGAACGTGTTCTTCAAGGACTTCCAGAACATCGTGGCGACGTTCCAGCTGTTCACGCACTGGATCGTCCCGATGATCTACCCGTTCGCGAAGCTCGCCACCAGCAGCCTGGGGCACTCGTACTTCTACTACCTGTACATGTCCAACCCGCTGACGGTCGGCGTGCTGCTGATCCAGCGGTGCTTCTGGGTCCCGACCATCCCGGCCTGCCCCTCGCAGTACACCTGCCTGCCCAACGGCGACCCGAGCCAGCTGGGCTACCCCGACCTACCCCACCACCTCTTCGCCCTCGGCTTCCTGATGCTGGCGATCTCGACCGTCATCCTGGTGATGTGCCAGAGGGCCTTCTCCCGCCTCGAGGGAAAGTTCGCGGAGCGCCTCTGAGATGAGTACGTCGATCCTGGCTCGCAACGCGAGCAAAGAGTTCACGATGCGGTACCACCGCACGATCAAGCAGATCACCATCGCCGCCATGCGGCGCCAGCAGATCAGCGACACCTTCCTCGCCGTCAACGATGTCTCGTTCGAGATCGAGGCGGGGGAGTCGGTCGGCCTGATGGGGCTCAACGGCTCCGGCAAGAGCACCCTGCTCAAGCTGATCAGCGGGGTGATGAAGCCGGACAGCGGCGAGGTGCTCACCCGCGGCCGGATCGCGGGCCTGATCGCCACCGGCGCCGGGTTCCACCCGCAGCTGACCGGTCGCGACAACGTCTTCCTCAACGCCGCGATCCTCGGCATGTCCGAGGCCGAGACCAAGCGGAAGTTCGACCAGATCGTCGAGTTCGCCGACATCGGCAAGTTCCTCGAGACGCCCGTCGGGCACTACTCCTCGGGCATGTTCTCCCGGCTCGGCTTCGCCGTCGCCGTGCACACCGACTGCGACATCTTCCTGGTCGACGAGGTGCTCGCGGTCGGTGACCGCCCCTTCAAGAAGAAGTGCATGGCGCGCATGGAGGAGGTGCGGGCGGCCGGCCAGACGATGCTCTACGTCAGCCACGCCGCCGGGTCCGTGCGCAAGATGTGCAACCGGGTGCTGGTCCTGGAGAAGGGCGTGCTCGGGTTCGACGGCGACGTCGACGAGGG
>DASTGV010000439.1:0-3033 GCA_035718765.1 Nocardioidaceae bacterium | reverse complement strand
CACCCCCGACTACGTCATGTGGGACGACGGCTGGACCGCGGTCACCCGCGACCTGCGCCCCTCGGCCCAGTTCGAGCACACCCTCCTGGTCACGGATACCGGAGCCGAGATCCTCACCCGCCCCTGACGCCGACCCGTCACCTAGTAGGCAGTCTCACCGGCGTGTCACGCAGGAAGTGACGGGTCGCTCCGCTCGGTCAGGTCAGGCCGTCGTAGGACCCGCCGACCTCCGCCAGCCGCCGCTCGACGCGGAGCATGCCGGCCTCGTGCTCGGGGTCTCCGGACATCACGGCCGCGAGCCGCATGTGCGGGAGGGCGTCGGCGTACTTCGACTGCCGCTCCAGGACCCGGCCCAGCGCGTACCGCGCCCACAGGTCGGTCGGGCAGTCGTCGACGAGGCCGGCGAGCTCCTGCTCGGCGCGCTGGAGCTGGGCGCTCTGGCAGTAGGCCCACGCGCGCAGCGTGCGCAACCCGGTCGATCCGGGCTCGGCGTCGATCGCCGGGTCGAGCAGCACGAGGGCCCGGCGCGGGTCGCGGTTCTCGAGCAGCTGCCACGCCTGGTGGTAGACGTCGGCGGGGTGGTGCTGACGGGTCGGTGCCTGGAAGCTCACGGTCATCTCCAATCCCCACGAGAACACGGGGCGCTGGTCCCAGATTCCCTCGCGGGTGGTCACGGCGCGCGACGCAACGCCGGAAGCGGCCTCCCGGGGCGACCGCGCGCGTAACCCTGGCCCGGGATCCGGCGATTACCAAGGCAGCGGCAACGTCGGTCCACGCCACCCCTCAGGCGCGCCGGCGTGCCGCCAGGCCGGTCTGGTGGCCCGCCCAGGTGACCCCAGGCCGGCCGCCACGCGTGCTGGGACAGGGATGAGCCGGCCTGTAGGCCGGGTTCTGTCCCCGCGCGCCTTGCGGCGACACGGTCGGCGACCATCCATCTAGGGCTGCCGTTGCCGACAGCCTCGTGCGGTCTACCCGCGAGCTCGGGCGGGCCGCCCTCGAACGCTCGCGCGAGAGCCCGGTTGCCCGCGCTCCCTTCTTGACCTTGCTCCAGGTGGGGTTTACCGAGCCGCTCCGGTCACCCGGAGCGCTGGTGGTCTCTTACACCACCGTTTCACCCTTGCCGTCCTGCCGAAGCGGGACGGCGGTCTGTTCTCTGTGGCACTGTCCCGCGGGTCACCCCGGGTGGGCGTTACCCACCACCTTGCCCTGTGGAGCCCGGACCTTCCTCGACGGGTCTCCCCGCCGCGGCCGCCCGGCCGGCTCATCCACGAGAAGTGTAGTGACCCGTCCTACAGCGAGAAGCGCACGGTGCGCTTCGTGACGTCGGCCTCCGCCAGGGTCACGGTCACGTCGGTGCCCAGCGGCAGGTCCCGCCCGGTCACCGGTGCCTCGATCGCGGGCTCCTGCACGACCACGTCACCGGAGTGCGGGTCACGCTCGTCCACCTGTACGACGACCCCGGCGAACCGCTCACCGACGTGCGGGTGCAGGACGGCCGCCTCGACCAGGTCGAGCACCGCCTTCTCGTAGTCGTGGGCGAGGTGCCCCGACGCCGCCAGCGTCTTGGGCAGGCCCTCGAGCCGGTCGAGCACCCACGACGGCACCTCGGTCCCGGCACACAGCGCGAGGCACACCTCGCCGGCGTACCGGTCGCCGAGCCGGCGCAGCGGAGCCGTGACGTGGGCGTACTCCGACGCGAGCGCGGCATGCTCCGGCTGCGCGGGCACCTCGCCGTCGAACGCGACGTACCCCGACCCGCGCAGCAGCCGGGTGCATGCGACCACCATCGCCGCGTGGTGGGGCAGGCGGGGGTCGAGCGAGCGGATGAAGTCCGGGTAGACCTGCTCGGCAGGCCAGTCGATGCGCAGCGCCTTCGCGGTGCGGTGCAGCCGCAGCACGTCGCGTGGGTCCGGCGGCGGCAGCGTGCGCAGCAGCCCGACGCGGGCGTAGACCATGAGGGACGCCGCGGCCATCCCCGTCAGCAGCGAGATCTGGGCGTTCCACTCCTCGACCGGCAGCTGGCTGCGGAAGTCCAGCGTCCAGGTCCCGTCGCGGACGTCGACCTCCTGCTCCGGCAGCGGCAGGGAGATCCCGCCCCGGACCGCCTCCCGGTGCCGGCGGAGCTCGCCGACCTCGCGCAGCAGGGTGAAGACCTCGTCGGCGGTGCCGTCGTCGACCTGCGCCTGCACGCTCGCGTAGTCGAGCTTGGCCCGGCTGCGCACGCGCGCCCGCACGACCTCGACGTCGGTGCCCTCCCCGTCGGCGTCGACCCTGATCGTCCACAGCAGGGCCGGACGGTCCTGGTCGGGCAGCAGCGAGGCCGCGTCCTCCGACAGCACCTTCGGGTGCAGCGGGACCTTGGAGTCGGCGCCGTACAACGTCTCGCCGCGACGGTGCGCCTCCTCGTCGACCGGGTCTCCCGGCGCGACGAACGCGGCCACGTCGGCGATCGCGTAGTGCACGACGTACCCGTCACCGTCGCGCTCGAGGTGCAGGGCCTGGTCGAGGTCCATGGACGTGGCGGGGTCGAGGGTGACGAACGGGATGTCGGTGCGGTCCAGGTCGGGCATCCGCGGGTTCCGGGCGGCGTGCTGCGCCGCCTCCTCCACGTCGGGTGGGAACGCGGGGTCGACCCCGAGCTCCTGCTGGATCCGCGCGATGCCGTCCCGGAGCATGCTCCCGTCGGCATGCAGCACCCTGACGACTCGCTTCGGCACAGCGGTCACCCCTCGGTAGCGTCGGCTGCGGCCAGCATAGGGTTCCTCCGTGCTGATCCTGCTCCCCCCGTCGGAGGGCAAGACCCCTCCCCGCCGGGGCAAGCCCCTCGACCTCGGGTCCCTGTCGTTCCCCGACCTCACGCTGCACCGCGCCGAGGTCCTCGACGCCCTCACCTCCCTGTGTACGTCGGAGCCGGCGGACGTGGCGACGAAGGTGCTGGGTCTCGGCAGCACCCAGGCGGCGGACGTCGAGCGGGACGCGCGGCTGTCCCAGGCCCCGACGGCGCGCGCCGACGCGGTGTACAGCGGGGTGCTC
>DASTGV010000438.1:0-5456 GCA_035718765.1 Nocardioidaceae bacterium | reverse complement strand
CGGGCGGCCCGCGGATGAGCGACCCGAAGGGCGTGCTGCGCGACTACCTCGGCCAGGGCCGCCGGCACGTGCTCGGCATCCTGGAGGGCCTGTCCGACGAGGACCTGCGCCGCCCGCTGCTGCCGTCCGGCTGGTCGTGCCTGGGCCTGGTGCAGCACCTGGCCCTCGACGTGGAGCAGTTCTGGTTCCGCCGGGTCGTCGCGGGGGAGACGCTTGGCAGCGACGACCCGGTCACGGAGAACGCGTGGCAGCTGGACCCGGCCGTCCCGGCGGAGGTGGTGCTGGACCTCTACCGCCGCGAGTGCGAGCGCTCGGACGAGGTGCTGGCCGCGACCGACCTCGACGCGCCGCCGCGGTGGTGGCCGGACTGGTTCGGCGCGTGGCGGATGGACGACCTGCGCGAGATCGCCATGCACGTGGTCACCGAGACCGCCTGCCACGCCGGCCACCTCGACACCGCCCGCGAGCTCGTCGACGGCCGGCAGTGGATGGTGCTCACCGAGTCGTGACGGCCCGATGACGGCCCGATGACGGCTCAGCCGTCGCCGCGGCCGGCCAGCCAGCGCAGCAGCACCGCGACGACCAGGACCACCGGCAGCGAGATCAGCACCGCCGCGGCCATCTGCCCGCCGAGGAACCCGATGTCGGGCAGCTTCGTGATCAACACCGGCAGCGTCTCGCTGTGCCGGCTGCGGTTGAGGTTGCCGCTGAACACGAAGTCGTTCCACGACGCGACGAACACCAGCACCGTCGTACCGGCCACCCCGGCGCGCGCCATCGGCAGGATCACCCGCACGATGCGGGCGACCACGCCCGCGCCGTCCATCAGGGCGGCCTCCTCGACCTCCCGCGGGACGGCCCGGAACGCGTAGGCGAGGAACCAGACCGCGAGCGGCACGGTGAAGCTCAGCTGCGCGATGCCCATGCCCTGGAGCGTGTCGAGCAGGCCGTGGTCGGCGAACAGGATCCCGAGCGGCAGCTCGATCACGATGCCGGGGAAGAACGCCAGCCCGATCAGCGCCGCCAGGATCCTGGCCTGGCCGGGCACGTCCATCCGGCCCAGCGCGTACGCCGCGGGGATGGCCACCAGCAGGCTGGCCGCCGTGGTGCCGACCGAGACGAGCATGCTGTGCGAGAGCGCGTTGTAGAACCCGTAGAGCGGCGAGGTCAGCAGCCGGTAGTTGTCCAGGGAGATCCGGTGCGGCCACAGGCCGATGCCGTCCCCGCCGCCGGCCACCGGGTCGAGGCTGAGCACCACCACGATCCACAACGGCAGCGCCACGAACGCCACCAGCACCGCCGCACCGAGGCGTGCAGTGAGCCCCGGCAGGTGACGGGTCACGGGAGCATCCCCCTGGTCTCGTGCTACGTCTGGTCGGGCGTCGCGGCCGGGGTGAAGTCCGGGTCGCCGACCGGCCCGTCCGTCGTACCGGACCCGGCCTGGGCCTGGTTCGACCAGTTCTCCAGCTCGGCCATCACCATCGGGTGCTTGTCGACGCAGAGCACCACCAGGTCGCCGGCGTTCGCCCGGGACATGGCGTGCCGGAGCGCCTCGATCTCGTCGAGCACGATCTCGAGCTGCTTGCAGCGCGCGCCCTCGGCCCGGGCCGCCCGGACACCCTCGGCGACCAGCTCGGCGGTCTCGCCGCGGGTCCGGCCGCGCAGGGACACGTCCTCGCGGACCACCACCACGTCGAAGTGCTGGGCGGCGACCGCGCCGAGCTCGCGCATGTCGTCGTCGCGGCGGTCACCGGCCGTGGCGATCACACCGATCCGGGACGGACGGCCGAGCTCGCTGGTCGTCGACATGCTCTCGCCGACCCGGTCCACGAAGTCGCCGAGCATCCGCATGCCCGGGGCGTTGTGGCAGTAGTCGACGATCACGTGCACGCCGTTGACCTCGACCTCGTTGAGCCGGCCGGGGGAGAGGTAGTAGTTGGTGGAGAACGTCCGCAGGCCCTGCCGGATGTCGTGCAGCGGGGCGCCCGCGGCGAACGCGGCCGCGGCGGCGGCCAGGGAGTTCTGCACGTTCATCCGGGCCCGGCCGCCGAAGGTGGCCGGCAGCAGGTGGGTCCAGGCCAGCTGCATCTCGCGGCGGCCGTGCTTGACCACGATCATCTCGCCGCGGTCGCTGGGCTCGAGCACGAGCGCCTTGCCGCCGCGACGGCAGTGCGCGTCGATCATGTCGCGGGCCTCGGTGCCCGGCTCGGCCATCGAGAACCACACCACCTGGCCGGAGCAACGGCGGCGCATCTCGCGGACCAGCGGGTCGTCGGCGTTGAGCACGGCGTGCCCGTCGCGGGGGACCGCCTCGACCAGGACCGCCTTCACGTCGGCGAGCTGCTCGACGGTGTCGATGCCGCGCAGGCCGAGGTGGTCGGGCTGCACGTTGAGCACCACGGCCACGTCGTTGCGCTCGTAGCCGAGTCCCTCGCGCAGGATGCCGCCGCGGGCCACCTCGAAGACCGCGAAGTCCACGCGCGGGTTCTGCAGGACCATCCGCGCCGACTTGGGACCGGACGCGTCGGCGCGGATCACCAGGCGCTCGTCGATCACGACCCCGTCGGTGGAGGTCATGCCCACCTTGCGGCCCATCCCCTTGAAGATGTGCGAGATCATCCGGGACGTCGTGGTCTTGCCGTTCGTGCCGGTCACGGCCACGATCGGGATCCGGCTCGGGGCGCCGGGCGGGAAGAGCATGTCGACGACCGGCTTGGAGATGAACTGCGGCTCGCCGATGGTCGGGTGCGTGTGCATCCGGAAGCCGGGCGCGGCGTTCACCTCGCAGATGGCGCCGCCGGTCTCGCGGACCGGCTCGGTGATGTCCGGGCAGATGAAGTCGATGCCCGCGATGTCGAGGCCGACCATCCGGGCCGCCTCCTCGGCGATCTCGACGTTCTCCGGGTGCGCCTCGAAGGTGCGGTCGATGGAGATGCCGCCGGTGGACATGTTCCCGGTCAGCGTGAGCTTCACCATCTCGCCGGCCGGCGGGACGTCGCCGAGCTTGTAGCCCTGGTCGGCCAGCAGCTGGACGGCGGCGTCGTCGACCTTGATCCGGGTCAGCACCTTCTCGTGGCCGACACCGCGCCGGGGGTCGGCGTTGGTGAGCTCGACCAGGTCCTCGATCGAGGTGTGCCCGTCACCGACGACGTGCGCCGGCACCCGCTCGGCGACCGCGGCCAGCCTGCCGTCGATGATCAGGCAGCGGTAGTCGCGCCCGGTGATGTAGGACTCGACGATCACCCAGCCGCGACGGGACTGGTCCTTGGCGACCGGGAAGGCCTCGCGCACGTCGTCCGCGTCCTGCAGGTCCAGACAGACACCGCGGCCGTGGTTGCCGTCGAGCGGCTTCACCACGACGGGGTAGCCGATCCGCTCGGCCACGGCGACCGCCTGGTCCGCCGTACGCACGGACTCCTGCTTGGGCACCGGCAGCCCGGCCGCGCCGAGCAGCCGCGTGGTGAGGTCCTTGTCGGAGGCGACGTCGACGGCGATCGCGCTGGTCGCGGACGTCATCGTGGCGCGGATCCGCTTGGCGTGGACGCCCTGGCCGAGCTGGACCAGCGAGTGCTGGTTGAGCCGGATCCAGGGGATGTCGCGGGAGACGGCCTCGTCCAGGATCGCCTGCGTCGAGGGACCGAACGCGGTCCGCTCGGCCCGCAGGATGAAGGCCTCCCGCTCCTTGGCCCAGTCGAACCCGGGGTCCGCCTCGACGAGGTGGTTGACCAGGCGTACGGCGAGCCGGGCGGCCGCCAGACCGACGTTCTCGTCGACGTACCCGTAGATGATGTTGTAGCGGCCCTTGTGACCCTTGACCGACCGGGTCTTGCCGCGCCGGATGTCGTGGCCGACCTCCTGCTGCAGCGCGAGGGCGGCGTGCTCGGCGACGTGACCGAGCCAGGTGCCCTCGTGGAGCCGCTCGACGAACCCGCCGCGCCGGCCGCGCGAGCAGGAGTGCTCCCGAAGGCCCGGCAGCATCTGCAGCAGGTTGTCGGTGAACCCGCTCAGGGTGTTGGTGGGGAAGTCCTCGAGCGACCCGAGGTCGACGACCAGGTGGATCGCCTTGTCGTACGACCAGACGTTCGCGCCGCGGTAGACACGCGTCTCCAGGATCGACAGGTCGGGGGAAGGGGTGCTCAAGGACGGTCTCCTTCGGACGTCTGGCGGGCGCGTCGACGCTTCAGGACGCTGGGCGACACGTCACCCGCGGCGATGTCACGAGCCAACCGCTTCAGGTCGCGTCCCGCAACTGCCAGCTCCTCGGCCTCGCCCGGATCCACCACCGGGGCCTGCCTGACCAGCGACTTCTCGGTGAGGTTGAACACCGACCCGGCCGGCAGCACGTGCAGCACCACGCCCGAGGCGAGCAGCGGCGCCGTACGACGGGCCTCGTGGGCGTTCGACACGACGTTGCGGCCGTCGAACACGGTGACCACCCCGCGGCCCACCACCCGCATCGTCTCGGTGCCGTCCTCCTCGGTGATGACGGCGCCGGTGTCCTCGTCGACGCCGATGCCGAGCAGGCCCGGGCTCTGCGCGACCAGCATCAGCAGCCGGCCGTAGCGGTTGCGCTGCCCGAAGTGCTGGTCGATGACCACGTCCCGGATCAGGCCGAGACCGGCCGCCAGCTGGGTCATCCGCTGCTTGGGGGTCGACCCGCCGGTGCCGAAGGCCACCATGTGCGAGGACTGGATGCTCGCGCCGGCGCTGGTGCCGCCGACCACGACGCCGCGCCGGTGGGCGGCCTTGATCGCGTCGCCGAACGCCGTGCCGTTGACGATCGCGGACAGCTTGAGCTGGTTGCCGCCGGTCATGAAGATGCCGGTCACGTCGTCGAGCGTCGCGACCAGCGCGGGGTCCTCGGCCTCCTCGCGGCTCTCCGGCCGGGCGGCGACCACGTCGCGGGCGCCGAGGCGGCGGAACAGTGCGTCGTACACCTCGACGACCTCGGGCCCGAGCGAGCTCGCCGTCGGGACGACCGCGATCTTGGCGTCCTCCCCGCCGGCCAGCGAGACGAACGTCTTGAGCACCGTCCGGCGGCCCAGCTTGTCCTCGGCCCCGCCGATCGCCATGAGCGGTCCGGGGACGGTGTGCGCCCGGTGTCCGTCGGCTGCGGGCTCGCTGTCAACTGGACCGTTAGGCATGCGCCGCAGCCTACGGGGTGCCAGAGTGGACGCTGTGACTGACCGGCGGTGCCTGATCGTGATGCGGCACGCGAAGGCCGAGCCCTTCGCATCCAGCGACCATGCACGCACGTTGACCGACCGGGGCCTCGCCAGCGCCCGGGACGCCGGCGCGCACCTGCGGGACACGAAGGTTTCGCTCGACCACGCCGTCGTCTCCTCCGCGGTGCGCACCCGCCAGACGTGGGAGGCCGTGGTGGAGGTCGCCGGCTTCACCGACGTCGAGGTCTCCTTCGACGACGCGGTCTTCACCGGCAGCGCCGAGGTCGCGCT
>DASTGV010000437.1:0-2295 GCA_035718765.1 Nocardioidaceae bacterium | reverse complement strand
ATCGACACCGGCGGCACGTTCACCGACGTGGTCGCGGTCGACGAGGACTCCGGCGAGCTCGCGGTCACCAAGACACCGTCGACGCCGAGCGACCCGGCGGTCGGGTTCATGACCGGCGTGCACAAGGTGCTCGACGCCCTCGGCCTGGCCGGCGACGCGGTCTCGGCCGTCAGCCACGGCACGACCGTGGCCACGAACAAGCTGCTCGAGGGCAAGGTCGAGAACCTCGGCTTCGTCACCACCGAGGGCTACGAGTTCATGCTCGAGATCGCCCGGCAGTCGGTGCCCGACGGCTACGGCAACTCCTACTTCTGGGTGAAGCCCGACCGGATCGTGCCCGCGCACCGGGTGAAGACCGTCGGCGGCCGGCTCGCGGTCGACGGGTCCGAGATCCGGCCGTTCGACGAGGAGCGGGCGGTCGCGGTGGCCCGGTGGTTCCGGGACCAGGGCATCAACACGCTGGGTGTCTGCTTCCTGCACGCGTACGTCGACGACAGTCACGAGCGGGCGATGCGGGACGTGCTCGCGCGGGAGCACCCGGAGGCGGTGGTCTCGATCAGCAGCGAGGTGCTGCGGGAGTACCGGGAGTACGAGCGGGCGGTCACCACGCTCGTCGACGCCGCGGTGAAGCCGAACATCCGCTCCTACGTCGCGAACATCGCGAGCCACCTCGCGGGCTTGGCCGGGCACCCAGCCGCGACGAACGGGCGGACCGAGGGGGCGGCGGCGACGGTGGATGGGTCCGGCGGGAGGCGGCGCGAAGCGCCGCCGGATGGTTTCGGCGCCGCCGCCCCCTCGGGGAGCCCGGGCGGCGCCCCCGTAGGGACCGGCCGAGGCGTCCCCTTCTACGTCATGAAGTCGAACGGGGGAGTCCTGTCCGCCGAGGAGGTCGTGGACCAGCCGATCACGACCGTGCTGAGCGGCCCGGCGGCCGGTGCGCTGGGGGCGGCGGTGGTCGCGGAGGCGGCCGGGTTCCCGCAGGTGGTCACCTGCGACGGCGGGGGTACGTCGACCGACGTGACCGTCGTGATCGACGGGCAGCCGGCGCTCACCACGGAGGGGAACGTCGGGGCGTACCCGAGCAAGATCCCGATGATCGACGTGGTCACGGTCGGTGCCGGCGGCGGGTCCGTCGCGTGGATCTCCCCGGAGGGCACGCTCAAGGTCGGGCCGCAGAGCGCGGGCGCCGACCCCGGCCCGATCTGCTACGGGCAGGGCGGCAGCGAGCCGACGATCACCGACGCGCACGTGCTGCTCGGCCGGATCCCGCCGCACCTGCTCGGCGGCGAGGTGCCGCTGGACGTGGACCTGGCGGCGGCGGGCATGGACGCGCTCGCCGGGAAGCTGGGCCTGTCCCGCGAACGCTGCGCCACGGGCGTCCTGGAGATCTCGGCGTGGAACCAGGCGAACGCGCTGCGCCAGGTCACCGTCAAGCGGGGTCTCGACGTCCGGGACTTCACGATGGTGACGTTCGGCGGGTCGGGGTCGCTGCTCGCCTGCCGGCTCGTCGACATCCTCGGGCTCGACGGGGTGCTCGTGCCGCTCAACCCGGGCAACCTGTCGGCGTACGGCCTGCTGACGGTCGACGTGCGCAACGACTACGTGCAGACGGCCGTGGCCAAGGCCAGCCTGCTCGACCTCGCCGCCGTCCAGGAGGTGTACGACGGGCTGGCGACCCGGGCCGACGCGGCGCTGGAGCGGGAGGGTTTCGCGGCCGAGGAGCGGGTGTTCCTGCGGACCGCGGACGTGCGGTACTTCGGGCAGGCCTACGAGGTGCGGGTCGACGTACCCGACGGGCCCGTCACCGGCGGGCTCGCGGCGACGGTGGCGGACGCCTTCCACGACGAGCACCGGGCGCTGTACGGCTACGACTTCCGGCACGACGCGCGGCAGGAGGTGGAGTGGGTGAACCTGCGGGTCACCGGGGTCGGCCCGATCCGCAAGCCGGCACTCCAGCAGGTCGCGCCCGGGCAGGGGGCGGAGGCCGCGCGGACCGGCACCCGCCGGGTGTACTTCGACGAGTGGGTCGACGCCGCCGTCCTCGACCGCGCGCGGCTCGGCGCCGGGGACGTCGTCGAGGGGCCCGCCGTCCTGGAGGAGTTCTCGTCCACGGTCCCGCTGCACCCCGGCTTCACCGCCCGCGTCGACGGCTACGGCAACCTCGTGATCCGAAGGAGCGCCTCATGACCCCCGACCTGTCAGAACCTCAGGTGGCTAGGGCAACCCCAGGTTCTGACAGCTCGGCGGACCCGGTGCTCACCGAGATCGTGGAGGGCTACCTCGCGTCGGTGGAGC
>DASTGV010000436.1:0-3577 GCA_035718765.1 Nocardioidaceae bacterium | reverse complement strand
GCGACGGTGAAGCCGAGGATCGCCACCGCCAGCAGCACCCGGCGGGTGAGCTCCCAGAACGGCGACCGGGCGATGGCGGGGAGCCGGACCCGTCCTCGGGTGTCCTGCACGGCGTCGACGTCGGGCACGGTGAGGAATGTACGGCACGCCGGAGCGGCCTCAGCGCACCACGTCGCCGTAGATCACGGTGACCGGGCGGTCCCCGTCCGAGACCGTGGAGCCGCCGCTGAGGGTGACGAAGCGGAACCGGTCCCCTGCCGCCGGCGTGCCCGAGGTTTCGGCGCGCCGCCAGGTGCCGCAGAGCCGGCCCCGGTCGTCGAGGCCGTCCTGCCCCTTCACCCCGTCCCCCACGAGACAGAGCCGGTCGGTGCCCTCGTCGTAGCTCGCCACCGTGGCGGTCGTCCGGCCGGTCGTGTCGGGGCCCGTGAGCACGCCGAGCAGGTAGCCGCCGAGCAGGCAGATCACACCGCCGGCGAGGGCGACCGGCGTGGGCAGGCTGACGTTCCCCATGGCGCCACAACCTAGTGGTGCGTCTCAGCCCTCCGGACGCAGCCCCACGGCGTCCTGGCGCCACCACACGTCCGGGTAGACGAGGGGGCCCGACATCCACGTCTGGTCGTAGCCGGGCAGCGTCGCCACCTGGAACGCCGGGGCCGGGATGCGGGCCGAGGGTGCGGAGAAGCCGAGCTCCTGGGCGGCGATGAACCCGAGCCGGACGAAGAAGTCGGGACTGCCCTCGAGGAACACCAGCGGCTCCGGCCGGTCCTCCAGCAGTCGCACGGTCTCCCGCACCAGCAGGCTGCCGACCCCGTCGCGCTGCCGGTCGGGGCGGACCGCGACCGGGCTGAGCACGAGCACCTCGACCAGCTTGGTCGGTGTGTCCAGCCAGGCCCGGGTGTAGACGACCGACGCCACCACCTCGTCGCGGTCCTCGGCCACGAAGGCGAGGTCCAGCCAGGCCACGGACTCCCGCAGCGCGTCCAGCAGCTCGGGGACCTTCTCCCCGCCGAAGGCGCCGGTCACGACGCGGCGCACCGCGTCCAGGTCGTCGGGCGTCTCCTCGCGGACGGTCGGCTTGCTGCGGCTCATGCCGGCATCCTCCCCCATCCCGGGCGGACCACGTCAGGGGCGGCTGCCCCCGGCGTCGCGGGTCCGGCGGCGCCACTCCTTGAGCCGCTCGGCCCGCAGCCGCGCGTCCCTGCGTGAGGCGTTCCAGCGCAGCTCCCGCTGCAGACGCTGCCAGCTCTCGAACCGCCGGGCCGAGAGGGTGCCGTCCCGGAGGGCGGCGGCCACGGCACACCCGGGCTCGCCGCGATGGGCGCAGTCGCGGAACCGGCAGCCGGCGGTGAGCGCCTCCACGTCGTCGAACGTCCGGGCGATCCCAGCGTCCGCGTCGACCAGGCCCACCCCGCGCAGCCCCGGTGTGTCGACGACGGCTCCCCCGCCCGGCAACGGCACCAGCTCGCGACGTACGGACGTGTGCCGCCCCCGCCCGTCGTCGCGGATCTCGCGGGTGGCCAGCACCTCGGCCCCCACCAGCGCGTTGGTGAGCGAGGACTTGCCGTGCCCGGACGCCCCCAGCAGGGCCAGGGTGAGCCGACCCTCCAGCCGGTCGCGGAGCGCGTCCACCCCCGCACCGGTGACGGCGCTGACCACCACCACGTCGACGCCCGGCGTGGCGTCGGCCACGTCCTCCGCGACCAGGTCGGCATCCGTGACGGCGTCCGCCTTGGTGAGCACCACGAGCGGGCGCGCGCCGCTCTCCCACGCGAGCGTGACCAGCCGCTCGACCTTGGCCAGCACCGGCACCGGGTGCAGCGCCACCACCACCGCGGCGACGTCGACGTTGGCGCAGAGCACCTGGCCGTGGCTCTGCTCGCCCGCGGTCGCGCGGACGACGGCGGTGCGCCGGGGCAGCAGCCGCTCGACCGTGAACCGGTGGTCGGGCCAGGCCCGCACCACGCACCAGTCCCCGGTGCACGGCCCCTCCGTCGGGTCCTGCGCCATCCGGCCGAGCAACGCTCCCCCGACGCTGGCGCGGACCGGGCCGTCCTCGGTCAGAACCGCCACCAGTCCCCGGTCGACGCGCACGACCCGGCCGAGGTGGGCGTCCGCGGCCGCCGCCCACCGGGCCATGTCGGGCTCGAAGCCGATCGTCTCCAGCACACCGGGAATGTACGGCGCGCCGCACGAGCGCCGCACGCCTATTTCAGCCCCGGGACACAGGGTGCCGACTGGGTCAGCCGCGGTGCCGGGGCGACCGGACCGTCGGCTCGTCCCGGGCGTCGGGGGCCGCCTCGTCGCGAGCCGTGCCCTCGTCGTACCGGTGCAGCACCATGGTCTCGTCGGCCTCGTCGGGGAAGCGGGCCCGCTCCTCCTCGTTGCGGCGCAGCCGCGGCAGCATCGCCTGGAGCCGCAGCTTGCGGACGATCTCCATGCGCGCCCGGGCGGTCTCCTTCTCGGGCCAGAGCCGGTCGAAGGCGGCGTTGACCGCGGCGCCGATCAGCACCGCGATCGAGAGCAGGTAGAGCCAGAGCATCACCACGATCGGCGCCGCCAACGGGCCGTAGATCGAGGTCGAGCCCTTCGCGGTGCCGGTCAGCACCCAGCGCAGCAGGTAGGACCCGAAGATCCAGATGACCATGGTGAGCGCGGCGCCCGGCAGGTTGTAGCGCCACGACGTCCGCACCGGCACCGACACGTGGTAGAGCGTGGCCAGGAAGAAGATCGAGAGCACCACGACGATCGGCCAGTAGAGCTGGTTGAGGAAGTCCACCTTCTGCGGCAGCAGCCGGTCGACGAGCCGCGGGCCGGCCACCACGAGCGGCAGCGTGACCACCCCGGTGACCAGCCCCATCACGTACAGCGAGAACGACAGCACCCGCGTCTTGACGATGCCGCGGTGGCCGCCCAGGCCGTACATGATCGTGATCGTGTCGACGAAGACGTTCAGTGCTCGCGACCCCGACCAGAGGGCCAGGATGAAGCCGACGGAGACCACGTCGAAGCGACCGCCGCCGAACACGTCGTTGAGGGTCGGGCGCACGATCGCGTCCACGGTCTGCGGGGTGAGCGCCCGCGAGCAGACCTCGAGGATCGACCGGCGCACCTGCTCCACCTGGGCGGGGCTGATGCTGTCGAACACGTAGCCGATCGAGCCGGCCAGCCCGAAGAGAAGCGGGGGCAGCGACAGCAGCGCGAAGAACGCCGCCTCCGCCGCGAGCCCGGTCACCCGGTTGCGGAAGCACGTGCCCACCGTCGAGACGACCAGCCGCCACGCGGTGTCGCGGGCGGCCACGAGGCGCGTCTGGGACGGAGTGGGCACGCTCTCCGTCTCGGCCGGCATGGCCCTACGGTATCGACATGGCCGCTGACATCCGGGCAACCAGCAACCAGGCGCCGCTCCTGGTCGACCACAACACCGTCACCTCCGACGTGGCCCTCGTGGAGGCGGTGACCCGGCACGCGTCACCCGCCACCGTCGACGCGCTGAGGCCGCTCGGTGCGGAGGCGAGCACCGCCGAGGCCCGCGAGCACGGCATGCTGGCCAACCGCCACGCGCCGGAGCTGGTCCCCT
>DASTGV010000435.1:0-5958 GCA_035718765.1 Nocardioidaceae bacterium | reverse complement strand
CAACGGGAACGCGTCGCAGTCGCAGTTCGCGCCGGAGGTCACGGAGTCGCCGAGCGCCGCCACCCGCAGACCGTGCGGATAGGCCTTGGCGATCCGGCCGTCGCGGTTCGGGGGGCCGGCGGGCAGGTCGGTGCCGCCGGCCGCGGCCGTGCCCACCGGGTCGAGAGCGGTGAGCGGGCCGGTGCCGACCACCTCGACGAGCACGACGACGGCGACGGCCACGAGCAGCAGGACCCAGAGGGTCACGGGCCCGGGCGGCCGGCGGCGCCCGGTCACGCGGTGACCTCCGGGTTGGCGTGGCCGGCCAGCCGCAGGCAGCCGGCCAGCGTCAGCCCGAAGGCCAGCGCGGCCAGGCCCCCGGCGCCGGGTCGGACCCGGTCGCCGAGCCACGCGAGACCGATCAGGGCGGGGACCACGGTCTCCACCGTGAACGTCACCGCCGCGACGGCGGTCACGGAGCCGCGCTGCAGCGCGAGCGCGTAGCAGACCAGTCCCACCAACGAGTAGCCCACCAGCGACCAGAGCACCGGGTCGGCGACGCCCCGCCACCAGGGCTGCGGGACCCGGATCACCCGCGCCGAGACCCCGGTGCCCGCGAAGCCCACCCCGGCGACGAGCGCGAGCAGCGACGCCGCGGCCCGGCCGTGCAGCCGGGAGGCGACGGCCGCCAGCAGCACCACCGGAGCCAGGCCGACCAGCAGGAGCGCGACCCCTGTCCCGCCGAGACCGGTGGCGCCGCCCTCGTGCGCGACCGCGGCCAGGCCCACGAGACCGAGGCCGACCGCGCCCAGCGCGACGATGTCGGAGCGCTCGAGGCGGCTGCCCAGGAAGACGGCCGCGAGCACGGCGGTGACCGCCACGCTGGAGGCGATGGCCGACTGCACCACGAACAACGGCAGCGTGCGAAGGGCCGCCAGCGACGCCAGGAAGCCCAGGGCGTCCAGGAGCAGCCCCGCCCCGTAGAGCCCCGCGGAGCGGAGCCCTGGCGACCCCGGGGCGCCGGGTGGGCGCCGGGCGGAGCCGCGGACCCCGGCTGCCTGCAGCACCGTGCCGGCGCCGTAGAGGACGGCGGCGCCGAAGGCGCCGAGCAGGCCGAGGAGCATCCGTCCATGGTGCCAGGCCCCTGGGAGCCGAGCCGCCGCGGTGACGGGGGCCGGGCACAATGTGGCCATGACCTTCCAGGACCTGATGGCCGGACCGCCGCCCACCCACCTGCCGGCCGACCCGGCCGCGGAGCAGCTGGCCTCCGGTGCGGCGGCCGCCGACGTGGTCCGCGGCCACCCGGAGTCGCCGCTCGCCTGGGCGACCCTCGCGGAGCAGGCCCTCGACGACTCCGCCGTGGACGACGTGACCGCCTACGCCTACGCCCGGGTCGGGTACCACCGCAGCCTCGACCTGCTCCGCCGCAACGGGTGGAAGGGCCATGGCCCGGTGCCCTGGGAGCACGAGCCGAACCGCGGGTTCCTGCGCGCGCTGGCGGCGCTGGCCCGTGCCGCGGACCGGATCGGGGAGGCCCCGGAGGCGCAGCGCTGCTCGGAGTTCCTGCGCGACAGCAGCCCCGCGGCGTACGACGCCCTGCTGGCGGGCGGTTAAACAGCGGAGCGCCGGAATCGTCCCCTGCTGCGATTCCGACGCTCCGACGTGAAGGGCCGGCCCGGAGTCCCTGATTCCCCCGAATGGGAGCTCCGGTCGGCCACTGGTAGAACCCTCCCAGGGATGTCCAGACGGCTCGTGACCTGTTGATGTCACTGGCAGTAACCTGTCAGATGTGAACGCGCCACCCCCTGACGACGACCTGGGTGCGCTCGGCGTGCTCGGTTTCACCGCGGCGCAGGAGGAGCTCTACCGGCTGCTGCTGCGCAACTCGGGGAGCAGCGTGGACGACCTGGCAGCGCTGACCGGCCTGTCGCTCGACGAGCTGCGTGAGCGGGTGTCGTGGTTCGCCGCCGCCGGCCTGGTCGACCTGCACGACGACACCGTGACCGCGCGGCCGCCGGCCGAGGCCCTCTCGCGGCTGCTGGGTGAGGAGGCCCGTCGGGTCCAGCTCCGCAGTGAGCAGCTCGAGGCGGTCCGCGGCCTGCTGCCGGCGCTCACCGCCGAGCACATGACCGGGTCGGACCCGAAGGGTGAGGAGGTCACGCTCGAGCGGGTGCACGGCGGGGACGTCTCCCAGCTGCTGCGCAGCCTGGCCGGCGCCTCCACCGGCGACCTGCTCTGGCTGCGGCCGGACCAGTGGAAGCTGTCCGCCGGCCTGGCCGTCGACGACTGGTTGTCGGAGCTGATGCGTGCCGGCCGCCGGTCGCGGGCCATCTACCCGGCCCGGGTGCTCGAGGAGGCGCCGGAGGTGGTCCGCCGGCGCGCCGAGGCCGGCGAGCACGTCCGCATCCTCGCGGAGGTGCCCTGCCGGCTCGCGATCATGGGCACCGCGGCGGCGATGGTCACCGAGGAGTTCGGCGTCCCCACCGGGCGCCGCCTGCTGGTCCGGCAGCCCGGCCTGGTGCAGGCGCTGACGCTGCTGTTCGAGGGGCTGTGGGAGAAGGCGATGGCGGTGCCCGGCCTCGACGGGCAGCCGGCCGCGGACGGGGCGGGGGACCTCGGGCTGCTGCTCACCCAGCTGGCGGCCGGGGCGAAGGACGAGCAGATCGCGCGGGCGCTGGGGCTGAGCGTGCGGACCGTCCGTCGCCGGGTGGCCGACCTGATGGACGACCTCGGCGCGGCCTCCCGCTTCCAGGCGGGCGTGGAGGCGGTACGCCGCGGCTGGATCTGACCGCGCCGGCCGTCAGGGCAGCGGCATCGAGAACGCGCCCGGCTCGATGTGCCAGGTGCGGTTGCGCTCGGGACCGTAGAGCTCGCCGTCCGCGCTGCAGTAGAAGTCCTGTCCCGAGACGCTGACCCGCTGCGCGCGCAGGTAGAGCACGTCCTTGCGCTCGTGGTGGTTGCCGAGCCGGAACCGGACGGCGTACCCGAGCTTGTCCCAGGCGGAGGTGGAGAAGGACACCATCACGTCGAGCCGGCCGTCCTTGGGGTCCGCCTCGGGGGTGATCGCGGCGCCGCCGCCCACCCGCGACCCGTTGCCGATGGCGACCATCAGGATGGGGTGCGCGAAGTCGGCGACCACGTGGTCGTCGACCTCGATGCGGAGCCGGAGGAAGGGCGGCTTCACCGCGGCCTTGAGGGCGCCGAGGGCGTAGCCCGCCCGGCCGAGCACCTTCTTGATCCGGTGGGCGTTGTGGCTGGCCTGCGCCCCGACGCCGATGTGCACGTTGTTGACGACGACCTCGCCGAGGCAGTCGACGATGAGGTCGACCCGGTGGAGCTCGCCCTTGACGATGACCCGGGCCGCCTCCTCGGGGTCGAGCGGGATCCCGACGCCGCGGGCGAAGTCGTTGCCCGTGCCCAGCGGCACCAGGCCGACGACGCTGTCCTGGAGCTCGTTGCGGCGGTGCAGCGCGGCCACCACGGCGTGCAGGCTGCCGTCACCGCCGGCCACCACGACGTGCCGGCCGCCCCGGCGGTGCAGCACGCCGTCGAGCTCACCCTGGTTCGACGTGGCCGCCACCTCGACGTCGGCCGCGGCGCGCAGCACGCCGAGGGCCCGGTCCAGGTTCGCCTCGTCGTTGCTCCCGGCCTCGGAGTTGGTGATCAGCAGCAGCGGCTCCACGGGGCGGAGGGTACCCCGCGGGCCGGGCGGGACGCTCATCGGACGAGCCCGGGCCGGACCAGCGGGCTCTGATAGCGTTGGGTTGCAAGAGCCCCGATGCTGTTGCGCATCCGGGCTCTTCGTCTTTGCACGGAGAGCCCCGGAGAGTCCATCGAGGACCGCGCACCGGTGCCCCGGCCCGTGAAAGAGGTGCCAACATGCCCGCGATCGTCGTGCTCGGAGCCCAGTGGGGCGACGAGGGGAAGGGCAAGGCGACCGACCAGCTCGGCTCGTCGATCGATTATTGCGTCCGCACGTCAGGCGGAAACAATGCCGGCCACACCATCGTCGTCAACGGCGAGAAGTTCGACACCCACCTGCTCCCGTCCGGTCTGCTGACCCCGGGCTGCACGCCGGTGATCGCCAATGGGGTCGTGATCGACCCCTCGGCGCTCTTCGGCGAGATCGACACGTTCGCCAAGCGCGGCGTCGAGGTCCCCGACCTGGTGGTCTCCGCTAACGCGCACGTGATCACCAGCTTCCACATCACCCTGGACAAGGTGACCGAGCGGTTCCTCGGCAAGAACCTCATCGGTACGACGGGGCGCGGCATCGGTCCGACGTACGCCGACAAGATCAGCCGCACCGGCATCCGGATCGCGGACCTGTTCGACGAGAGCATCCTGCGCCAGAAGGTCGAGGCCAGCCTGGACCTGAAGAACCAGGTCCTGGCCAAGGTCTACAACCGCCGCGCCATCGAGCCCGACCAGGTCGTCGAGGAGCTGCTGTCCTACGTCGACCGGCTCCGCCCGATGGTCGCCGACACCAGCCTGCTGCTGAACCGCGCGCTCGACGACGGCAAGACCGTGCTGTTCGAGGGCGCCCAGGCCACGATGCTCGACGTCGACCACGGCACCTACCCCTACGTCACCAGCTCGAACCCGGTCTCCGGCGGCGTGTGCACCGGGGCCGGCGTGGGCCCGACCCGCATCGACCGGGTCATCGGCGTCATCAAGGCGTACACCACCCGCGTGGGGTCCGGCCCGTTCCCGACCGAGCTGCACGACGCGGACGGTGACCGGCTGCGCGAGGTCGGCGCGGAGTACGGCGTGACCACCGGCCGGCCCCGCCGCTGCGGCTGGTACGACGCGGTGATCGCCCGCTACGCGGCCCGCGTCAACGGGCTCACCGAGTTCTTCCTGACCAAGCTCGACACGCTGGGGGACTGGGAGCGCATCCCGGTGTGCGTCGGCTACGACATCGACGGCGTCCGGCACGACGAGATGCCGATGACCCAGTCGGAGTTCCACCACGCCACCCCGGTCTACGAGTTCTTCGACGGCTGGCAGGAGGACATCTCCGGCTGCCGCTCCTTCGAGGACCTGCCCAAGAACGCCCAGACCTACGTCCGGGCGCTCGAGGAGGTCTCGGGCGCGCCGTTCTGGGGGGTCGGGGTCGGCCCGGGCCGCGAGCAGTCGATCACCCTGCGCGAGGGCTGAGCGGTGCAGGTCCTCGTCATCGGCGCCGGCGGCCGCGAGCACGCGCTCGCCCTGGCGCTGTCCCGCGACCCGAACGTCACCGCGGTGCACGCCGCGCCCGGCAACCCCGGCATGGCCGCCGTCAGCACGCTGCACGACGTGGACCCCGTCGACGGGAAGGCCGTGGCCGCGCTGGCCGGCGAGCTCGGCGTGGACCTCGTCGTCGTCGGCCCCGAGGCGCCGCTCGTCGCCGGTGTCGCCGACGCCGTGCGCGCCGCCGGGATCTCCTGCTTCGGCCCGTCGGCCGACGCGGCCCGGCTCGAGGGCTCCAAGGCGTTCGCCAAGGAGGTGATGGCCGCCGCCGACGTGCCGACCGCGATGGCCCGGGTCTGCGCGAGCGCCGAGGAGGCCGCCCAGGCGCTCGACGCGTTCGGCCCGCCCTACGTCGTGAAGGACGACGGGCTCGCCGCCGGCAAGGGCGTCGTGGTCACCGAGGACCGGGACGAGGCGCTCGCCCACGCGGCCGCCTGCGAGCGGGTGGTGATCGAGGAGTACCTCGACGGCCCGGAGGTCTCCCTCTTCGCGATCACGGACGGCACGGCCGTCGTACCCCTCCTCCCGGCGCAGGACTTCAAGCGCGCCCTCGACGGCGACGCGGGCCCCAACACCGGCGGCATGGGCGCCTACACGCCGCTGCCCTGGGCGCCCGCGGGGCTCGTCGAGGAGGTCACCGCCCGGGTGCTCCAGCCGACCGTCGACGAGATGGCCCGCCGCGGCACGCCGTTCACCGGGCTGCTCTACGCCGGGCTCGCCCTCACCAAGCGGGGCGTGCGGGTCGTG
>DASTGV010000434.1:0-2980 GCA_035718765.1 Nocardioidaceae bacterium | reverse complement strand
CGGCGGCCAGGAGCGGCGGCGCCCCGGTCACGGCCTACAAGGTCGTCGCCCTGCGGATCGGCCGCACCGGTGCCGTCGTACGTCGGACCGGGTTCACCGCCGCGGCGACGGCACGGTCGAAGGTCGTGCGGCTGCCGCGCGGCCGCTACCGGTTCACGGTCGCCGCGGTGAACCGGGTCGGCACCGGCCGCCCGTCCGCACGCTCCGGTCTGGTCACCGCGCGCTGACGTATCACGGGGCGGCCGGGCGACTCCTCTGGTGCATGACTTCTCACCCGCAGGCTCTCTGGGTCCCGATGACGGTCTCGCCCCAGTGGCAGGCGACCCGGCAGCGCCGCCGGCGTCTCGCCGCGCAGATGCTGCTCCGGTCCTCGGTGCGGCAGACGCTCAACGGCGAGGCGACCACCGCGCCGCGGGTGGCGGCCCGGCCGCGCGCGCACGAGGCGCTCTCCTAGGCGTTTCGGGGAAGGGTCGGCGGCAGAGTGGACCGGCACGCCTACCGCGCCCGGGCCACCCGGCCCTCGTCCCACACCGGCCCGTCGGACTCGTAGACCGACCCGTCGGCGCCGTAGACCAGGAACCGGTCGAAGGACCGCGCGAACCAGCGGTCGTGGGTGACCGCGAGGACGGTGCCCTCGAAGGCGGCCAGCCCCTCCTCCAGCGCCTCGGCGGACTCCACGTCGAGGTTGTCGGTGGGCTCGTCGAGCAGCAGCAGCGTCGCGCCGGACAGCTCGAGCAGCAGGATCTGGAAGCGCGCCTGCTGCCCGCCGGACAGCGACTCGAACCGCTGCTCGGCGGCGTGCGCGAGCTCGTAGCGGTCGAGAGCCCGGGACGCCTGCTCGCGGGGCATGCCGTCGCGATGCTCGTCGCCGCGGTGCAGGATCTCCAGCAACGTGCGGCCGACCAGCTCGGGGTGCTCGTGGGTCTGCACGAACCAGCCCGGCCGCACCCGTGCGCCGAGCCTGGCCCTGCCGGTGTGCGTCACCGGCTTCACCTCGACCTCGCCGACCGGCCGGTGCTCGACGTCGGGGTCGCTGCCGCCGGCCGCGAGCAGCCGCAGGAAGTGTGACTTGCCCGAGCCGTTGGAGCCGAGGACCGCGACCCGCTCGCCGTACCAGACCTCGAGGTCGAACGGCTTCATCAGCCCGGTCAGCTCCAGGCCCTCGCACACCACCGCGCGCTTGCCGGTCCGACCGCCGCGCAGCCGCATCTTCACCTGCTGCTCGCGCGGCAGCGCCTGCGGCGGGCCGGCGTCCTCGAACCGCTTCAGCCGGGTCACCGCGGCCTGGTAGCGGGAGGCCATGTCGGAGTTGTAGGCGGCCTTCTGCTTGTACATCAGCATCAGCGCGCGCAGCTTGGCGTGCTCCTCGTCCCAGCGCTTGCGCAGCTCCTCGAACCGCTCGAACCGGGCCCGCCGCGCCGCGTGGTAGGTCGCGAAGCCGCCAGGGTGCGTCCACACCGTGTTGCCGGCCGCGCCGAGCTCGACGGTGACGACCCGGGTCGCGGTGTTGTCGAGCAGCGCCCGGTCGTGGCTGATGTAGAGGATCGTCTTCTGCGACTCGTTGATCCGCTGCTCGAGCCAGGTCTTGCCGGGCACGTCGAGGAAGTTGTCGGGCTCGTCGAGGAGCAGCACCTCGTCCGGGCCGCGGAGCAGGAACTCCAGCACCAGCCGCTTCTGCTCGCCGCCGGACAGGGTGGTGAGCTCGCGGTACTTCGCCCGGTCGTAGGGGACGCCGAGCCCGGCCGTCGTGCAGACGTCCCAGACCACCTCGACCTCGTAGCCGCCGGCGTCGGCCCACTCCGCCAGCGCCTCGGCGTAGCGCATCTGGGTGCGCTCGTCGTCGGTGTCCATCAGCGCGAGCTCGCACGCCTCCACCCGGGCGGCCGCCTCCCGGACCCGCCGCGGCGAGACCGACAGCAGCAGGTCGGCCACCGTCGTGGAGCCGGCGCCCACCATCTGCCGCATCACGCCGAGGCCGCCGGTGCGGGTCACCGCCCCGGCGTGCGGCTGCAGGTCGCCGGTGATGATCCGCAGCAGCGTGGTCTTGCCGGCGCCGTTGGCCCCGACCAGCGCGACCTTGGCACCCTCGCCGACCCGGAACGCCACGTCGTCGAGCAGCACCCGCCCGTCCGGCAGCTCGTAGCGCACCCCTGCGACGTCGACGTGTCCCACGCGCGCCAGTCTCCCCCGGCCACCCGGGCCCGCGCGACCGGATTAGGGCGTGCACGGCCGCGCCCGCGCGTAGGGTCCGCTCATGAGCGTTGGCGAGAGCGGTGCCCGCACGACGTACCTGCTGGTGGACGGGGAGAACATCGACGCCACCCTGGGCGCCTCGATCCTCGGGCGCCGGCCGCGCCCCGAGGAGCGGCCCCGCTGGGACCGGCTGCTGGAGTTCGCCCGCGAGCGGTGGCGGCAGCCGGCGGTCGGGCTGTTCTTCCTGGCGGCCAACAACGAGCTGCCGATGAGCTTCGTGCAGGCGCTCCTGTCGATGGGCTACCGGCCGATCCCGCTGGCCGGCGGCGCCGGCGAGAAGGTCGTGGACATCGCGATCCAGCGGACCCTCCAGGCGCTGGCCGACCGGGACGGCGACGTCCTGCTGGTCAGCAACGACGGGGACTTCGTCGAGGACACGGAGGCCCTGCTCGACGGCCGGCGGCTCGGCGTCATCGGGTTCACCGAGTTCCGCAACCACGCGTTCACGCCGCTGGTCCGCCGCGGTCTGGAGGCCTTCGACCTGGAGTACGACGCGCACGTGTTCACCGAGCGGCTGCCGCGGGTCCGGATCATCCCGATCGAGGAGTACGACCCCGTCGAGTTCCTGTGACGGTCAGCCCGCGTAGCGGAGCATGAAGTCGCGCTCCGGGTCGCGGCCGCCGTCGGGGTCCGGCACCGGGTCGGTGTCCGTGACCGCCACGGTGTCCTCGAGCCGCACCGGCGGCGGGAGGTGGCGGTAGCGCTCGGCAGCCTGCTCGGTCATGGC
>DASTGV010000433.1:0-3927 GCA_035718765.1 Nocardioidaceae bacterium | reverse complement strand
GCGGCCTGGGAGGGCCTGCACTACCTCTTCCTCGGCGTGCCCGCGCTGCTCGTGGTGGCCGCCGCGCAGGCATCGGGACGCACCCCCGAGCCGTGCGAACCTCAGGTGGCCGTGACCACCTGAGGTTCTGACGGGTTCAGGGGTTGAAGAAGCGCCGTGACGAACATGCTCGGCAATGTAGTCCGCACTGCTCAGCGGGCGGCGTCGAAGGCCTGCTGGACCCAGGTGCGGGAACAGCTCGTCGACGGCCCGCTCGTCCACCAGCGGCCCGGCTCAGGCGTCCGCGGGGAGCGAGGCCCGGGCCAGGCGTCGGGGGGCCTCCTCGTCGAGGGCGAGCGCGACCGCGTCCTCCAGCGACATCCGGGCGCCCTCGGCGTAGAGCCGTTCGTACCGCTCGTCCCCGAGGGCCGCGCGGAGGGCGGACACCACCCGGTGGTACTCGGGCAGGTCCCCGGGGTGCCGTCGCGAACCGAGCACGCGCAGGGCGTCGTCGGCCGCGCCGATGAGGACCGCTCCGCGCTCCGAGCGGCCCAGGCCGTGCTCGGGGCCCGCCAGCTCCGAGACCGTCCAGGCCGCCATCAGCCGCCTGCCGTGCGACCAGCAGATCCGGAGGGCCTCCCGGTCCAGGCGGCGAGCCTCGTCGTACTCACCCCGGTGGTCGGCCAGGTAGCTGAGGTTGGCCAGGAGGACGCTGACGTAGCTCTCGTCGCCGGCGGCCTCGGAGAGCTCCAGTCCTTCCTCGTACGCCGCGCGCGCGAGCGCGTCGTCGCCGGCGACGCGGGACAGCTCTCCTCTCACGTTCAGCACCTGCGCGACGAGGTCCGGCGCGCCCGCCTGGCGAGCCAGACCGAGCGCCACGTCGTTGAGCTCCATCGCCCGCGCGTACCCCTCGCGGTCGCCCACGTAGGTCGCGGACTTCACGGCCAGGGCGTAGGCGAGGAGCCGGCTGTCGCCGAGCCTGCGGCACAGCTCGGTCGCCCTCTGCCAGTGCGCCCGGGCGTCGAGCTGGTTCCTGGGCCACTCCAGGAAACCCGCCGCGAGCCGGATCCGGGCGGTCAGCGCGTCCTCGAGCTCTGCCTCGTGGGCGAGCATCTCGTCGACCCAGCGGCGACCCTCGGCCTGGTGGCCCTCGAGGTGCCAGTAGGTTCCCAGGCCGGCCGTGATGCGCGCGCCCAGCGTGACGTCGCCGCGGCGGCTCGCCCAGTCATGCGCCGCACGGACCTCCCCGAGCATCTCGTTGATGTCGTCGACCCAGCGATCGGCCGCGTCCGTCCAGCGCCGGTCGTCGAGGTCCGCGATGAACGCCGCGACGTACGCCGCGTGCCGGGCGGCGACGGTGTCGGCCTCGTCGCCGAGCAGTCCCTGTGCGTGCTCGCGCACCAGCTCGAGCATCCCGTAGCGAGGCTCGTCCAGGTGGCCCGCGCGGCGCCGTACGAGGCTCTGGTCCACCAGCCGGCTGAGCGCGTCGACGACGTCCCCGCCGTCCGCGCAGACCGACTCGACCGCGTCGAGGGGCACCGCGCCGTTGAAGATCGCGAGCCGGGTGAACAGGCGCTGTTCTGCCTCGTCGAGCAGGTGGAGGCTCCAGTCGATGGTCGCCGGGATGGTCTGCTGACGGTGGGGCACGTCGCGTCCCACCGCGGCGGCCGACTTCAGCCGATCGGCGAGCCGGACGCGCAGCAAGGGCGGCGGCAGCGTCCGCAGATGACCGGCCGCGATCTCGATGGCGAGCGGAAGGCCGTCCACGGACCGGCAGATGGCCACCACGTCCTCGCGGTGCCGCTCGCGGTCGAAGTGGGGGTCCACGGCCGAACCCACCTGCTCGAACAGGGCGACCGCGTCCGCCAGCCCGGCCCCACCGGCCTCGGGCTCCACGGCGAGCGGCTCGACCTCGAACACCTGCTCCGAGGCGATGCGCAGCCGGGCCCTGCTCGTGACCAGGACCCGGAGGTCGTCCGACCACTGGGTCATCGCGGCCACCAGGTCCGCGGCGTCGACGACGTGCTCGAAGTTGTCGAGCACGAGGAGCAGCGACTGCCTGCGCAGGGCCTCCTCCAGCACCGGTACGACGTTCTCGCTCGCTCCGGCGCGGATGCCGAGCTCACGGACCGTCAGCTCGGCCACCAGGCCGGGCTCGCGGACCTTGGTGAGGTCCACGAAGCACCCCCGCTGGGACCTGGCCTCGGTGTACCGGTGCGCCACCTCTGCGGCCAGCCTGGTCTTGCCGACGCCGCCCACGCCCAGCAGGGTCACCACCTGGTGGTCGGCGAGCAGGGCCAGGACGGCCTCGATGTCGCGCTCCCGCCCGACCGTCGGCGTCGGGGGCCGCGGGAGCCTGGTTGCGCCGCGGGCCAGAGGACGGTCGCGAGCCGGGTCGAACGCCGGCATGGCCTGGACCTCGGCGCGCAGCGTCTGCGCGTCCCGGCCCGGCCGGGTGCCCAGCTCCTCCTGCCAGGAACGTTCCATGGCATCGAGGTGCCGTAGGGCGCGGCCCCGGTCCCCGTCCTGCACGTACTGGTGGACCAGACGCAGATGGGCCTCCTCGTCGAAGGGCTCGGCGGCGACGAGCTCGGACCACCGCTCGGCCAGGCGGAGCACCTCGAGGTACCGCACCCGGAGGCGCTGGCGGTCCACGTCGGACCACGGCTCGTAGGTGTCGTCGGGCAGGAGGTCCCCTCGGTAGAGCGCGATCGCCTCCTCGGCACACGAGCGGTCACCGCTCGCTCGGTAGGCGTCCGCGGTCTCCTCGAAGGTGTCGACGTCGACGACCACCTGCGCGTCGGGGAACAGCGTGACCACGTCGCCCGACAGGACCACGCTGCCCGGACAGCCCAGGGCCGTCCGTGCGTAGTGGGCGGCCTTGTGCAGGCGGGGGGCGGCCTGCTCGACGACCAGGTCCGGCCACAGCAGGTCGATCAGCTGTTCCCGGTGCAGCCGTCGCCCGGGTTGGAGCGCGAGCAGCTTGACGACCGCGGCCGCGCTGCGGCGCCTCCACGCCTGGTCGTTGACAGGCCGGCCGTCGACGGCAACCGAGAACCTCCCGAGTAGGTCGATGTCAACGCGCACCCCACCTCCAAGCCCGCTCACAGACTCTACGCGCGGACAGCCCGGGCCGGATCTGGTCAGATCGGGCCAGGAACGTCCCCGTCGAGACCGGGCGCCGGGCCACCGTGCTGGACGACCGCGCCATTGCCGACGGGCCCCGCGACGGGCAGGCTCGACGTACGGGCGCACGGAGGGATGGGTGCCGTGTCGGTTGAGATCGACCTTCTCGACCGCTTCGCCGTCCGGATCGACGGGCTGCCCGTCGCCGATGCGGCGTGGACGCGGCGTGATGCGGCGGCCGTCGTGAAGGTGCTCGCCCTGGCGGAGGGACGGCGGCTGCACCGCGAGCAGCTGATCGACCTGCTGTGGCCGGAGCTGAACGTCGAGGACGCGGGCCCTCGGCTGCACAAGGCCGCCCACTACGCACGGCGGGCGATGGGCCGGCGCGACGCGGTCGTGCTCCGGGACGAGATGGTGTCCCTGCTCCCGGGCGAGTCGGTGGACATCGACGCGGTCGGGTTCGAGCGCGAGGCGCGGGCGGCGCTGGACTCCGGCCGAGTGGTTGCGGCCGAGCAGGTCCTGGACCGCTACGGTGCCACGCTGCTGCCTTCGGACCTGTACGCCGACTGGGTGGCTGAGACACGGGAACGGCTCGACGAGCTGCGCCTGGAGCTGCTCCGCCAGGCTCGGCGCTGGCGGGAGGTGGTCGACAAGGATCCGCTCGATGAGCAGGCTCATGTCGCGCTCGTGCGGGAGCTCGCGAAGTCCGGTGACACGCGTGCCGCGTTGCGGCAGTTCGAACGGATGGACCGCACGTTGCGTCGTGAGCTCGACGTGGCCCCGAGTCCCGAGGTGGCGGGGCTCCGGGAGCAGCTGGTCCGG
>DASTGV010000432.1:0-11915 GCA_035718765.1 Nocardioidaceae bacterium | reverse complement strand
CGAGCAGCTCGGCACCGCCTCGCTGACCCTGCTCCGTGACTGGCTGCAGCGGTTCACCGGGGTCACGATCCGTCCGGTGCTCGACCCGACCCGCACCGACGCGGTCGACGCGCACGACCCGCCCGCCTGGATGCGCGAGGTCGTGATCCTCCGCGACCGGCACTGCGTGTTCCCCGGCTGCACCACCGACGCCCGGGCCTGCGACCTCGACCACATCCAGCCCTACCTCCCGCTCGACCAGGGCGGACCGCCCGGCCAGACCAACCCGGCGAACCTCGCCTGCCTGTGCCGCCGGCACCACCGGGCCAAGACCTTCGCCGGCTGGCACTACCGCCGCCTCCCCGACGCCGAGACCGATGACCACGAGCCCGGCACGACGTACGAGTGGACCAGCCCCCACCTCCGCACCTACCGCGTCACCACCACGCAGTTGCGCCACTGACCCACGCCCACCTGCGCCTACCGACGTGCCTGAGTCGGTTCCATCAGTCGAACCAGCAGTGATGGTCGTGCTCGAAGTCGGCGTGGGTCTTCAGCGGACCGTGGTGGAAGACATCGGTGGCGATGGCCCCGGTCATGTACGGCCGAAGATCGACCCCGCGACACCGTCGAGGCCGAACGCGTCAGGCCAGCTCGGCGTCCCGGCGGGACCGCCAGAGCGTGTCGGGGCGCGGGACGTCCACGCCGTCGACGGTGAGGTCGGTGCGTTCTGCGTAGAGGCACAGGTGGTCCTTGACGGCCGCGGCCTCGTGCAGCGGGTCGACGTACGTCCAGGCGACGTCGACGGCGTCCTCGTCGTCACTGCCGGCCAGCGAGAAGTACGTCGCCTGCCCCTTGTAGGCGCACACCGTCGTGGAGGCGCTGGGCTCCAGCAGGTCCAGGCGTACGTCGTCCCGCGGGAGGTACCACCGCACCGGCAGGTCGGTCTCGTAGAGCGCGATCGGGCGCGTCGTGTCCGCCAGCACGGTTCTGCCGAGGGAGACGACGACACGCCGGCTGGCAGGCAGCACGTCGATGCGCTTGAACGGGTCGTGCGGGTGGCCGGTGACGGCGGTGTCCTCCTCGACCCAGTCGAAGGGCGCCCACTCGACGATCACCCGACCTCCGAGGTCCGGGTCGGCGGCGATGAACCCGGCGGCCTCGAACGCCGCGTCCCCGACGCCGATCGTGACCGACTCGCCGTCGTGGAAGTGCCACCCGAACCGCACCGGCCCGATCACCGGGGGCATCTGCGGAGGTGGGGAAGGAGTCGGGCAGGGCGTGAGCGTGGCGGTGATGTCGTCGCGGGGGACGGCGTACATCGGGACGACCCGGCGCGGCTCCCAGACCACCATCGCGTCCGTGGTGTCCAGCACCGGCTGCCCCGCATGAGTCGCCCGGATGCGCTTCCCGACGGGATGGAAGCGGAGCTGGTCGTGGAGGGACGCGAGGTGCCGTCCGAGGTCGAGGGCCATGCGGTGATGCTGCGACGCTCGCGCATGGGCGTCAACGGGCGGGGCACGATGACCCGCATGAAGCTCTACGCCGACGCCCCGGTCCGTCGTACCCGTCAGCTGTTCGGCGACGTGATCCTGGTGCTCTGGGTGCTGCTCTGGCTCCGGCTCGCCCACGTCGTGCACGACGCGACGCTGGCGCTGGCCGCGCCCGGCCGGAAGATCGCGGCGGCCGGCAACGGACTGGCCGGCAAGCTCCGGGACGCGGGGTCGGCGGTCGGGGACGTGCCGCTGGTGGGGGACAAGGTGCGCTCGCCGTTCGACGGGGCCGGGCACGCCGCCGACCAGATCGCGGCCGCCGGGACCGCGCAGGTCGAGGCGGTGCAGCACCTCGCGTTCTGGCTCGGCATCACCGTCGGCGCGCTGCCGATCCTGCTGGTGGTGCTGGTGTACCTCCCGCTGCGGTGGCGGTTCGTCCGCGAGGCGAGCGCGGGCCAGCGCTTCATCGACAGCAGCGCCGACCTGGACCTGTTCGCGCTGCGTGCGATGTCCCGGCAGCCGATGCACCGGCTGGCCAGGATCAGTCCCGACCCGGTCCGGGCCTGGCGGGACGGCGACCCGGACGTCGTCCGCGCCCTGGCGGTGCTCGAGATGAAGGAGGCCGGTCTCACCCCACCGGGCAGGATGGCGTCATGACGGTCCCGAACGTGCTCCTCAACAACGGCATCGAGATCCCGCAGGTCGGCTTCGGGGTCTGGCGGGTCCCCAGCGCCGAGACCCAGCGGGCCGTCGCGACGGCGCTCGCGGCCGGCTACCGGCACGTCGACACCGCGAAGCTGTACGACAACGAGGAGGGGGTCGGCGCCGCGGTGCGCGAGTCCGGGCTGGACCGGGACGCCGTGTTCGTCACCAGCAAGGTGTGGAACACCGACCAGGGCTACGACTCCACCCTGCGAGCCTTCGACGCGACCATGGAGCGGCTCGGCTTCGACGTGCTCGACCTGTACCTCATCCACTGGCCGCGGCCGGAGGCCGGCACCGCGGCGGACACCTGGCGGGCGATGGAGAAGCTGTACCTCGACGGGCGGATCCGGGCCATCGGGGTGTCCAACTTCAACCCCGGCCATCTCGCCCGGCTGCTCGACACCGCCGAGGTCGTCCCGACCGTCAACCAGGTCGAGCTGCACCCGTACCTCCAGCAGCGGGACACCCGCGCCGCCAACGACGCGGCCGGGATCGCGACCGAGGCCTGGAGCCCGCTGGCCAAGGGCGGCGACCTCCTGCGCGACCCGGTCGTGACCGGCCTCGCCGAGAAGCACGGTCGCACCGCTGCCCAGGTGGTGCTGCGCTGGCACCTCCAGCTGGGCACCATCGTGATCCCGAAGTCGGTGACGCCGACGCGGATCGAGGAGAACCTCGACGTCTTCGGCTTCGAGCTCGACGCCGACGACCTGGCGGCGATCGCCGGCCTCGACCGGGACGCCCGGGTCGGCCCGCACCCCGACTCGGTCAGCTGAGCGCAGCGCGAGCCACGGACCAAGGCGGGCGGTTGGGCGAGGGCCGTCCGGGATACAAGTCAGGCATGGTGACCAAGGCGCAGTCCAGGCGGCAGCAGCAGATCGTGGACGTCCTCGACGACGCGTTCGCTGACCTCATGCGGGCCGACCCGCACGCCTTCCGGGTGAAGTTCCGCAAGATGGCCGCCGACCCGTTCGCGTTCTACCGCGGCTCGGCCTGCCTGTTCTACGCCGACATGACGGCGGCCAAGGACAGCTGGGCCGACGACCGCACCAGCCGGGTGTGGATCCACGGCGACCTGCACGCCGAGAACTTCGGCACCTACATGAACTCCCACGGCCGGATGGTCTTCGACGTCAACGACTTCGACGAGGCCTACATCGGGCACTTCTCGTGGGACCTGCGCCGGTTCGTGGCCAGCCTGGCGCTGATGGGCTGGCAGAAGGCGCTGCCGGACGAGGCGGTGCGCTCGCTGGTCGGCAGGTACCTCCGCGCCTACCTCGCCCAGGTCACCCACTACGCGGAGATCGACGAGGACGACGACTTCGCGCTGCACCTGGAGAACACCGAGGGCCCCGTCCAGGCGGTGCTCAGGGCCGCGCGGACGTCCTCCCGGGTCGCCCTGCTCGACGGGATGACCCGCTTCGAGGACGACGTCCGGGTGTTCTCCGACGACGCGACGGTGCGCCGGCTGGGCAAGGCCGAGCGGCGCAAGGTGGAGAAGGCGTTCGCGAGCTACCTGGAGACGATTCCGCCGTCGAAGAAGTTCGAGCGGGACCTGTTCTACGACGTGCGTGACGTGGTCGGGAAGTCCGGCTTCGGCATCGGCAGCGCGGGGCTCCCCGCGTACAACGTCCTCGTCGAGGGCTACAGCCAGTCGCTCGACAACGACGTGGTGCTGTCGATGAAGCAGGCCAACGTGCCGGCCGTGAGCCGCTTCGTCGACACGTCGTCCGTCGACAAGTACTTCGACCACGAGGGGCACCGCACCGTGGTGAGCCAGCGGGCGCTCCAGGTGCACACCGACCCGCTGCTCGGCTACACGAGCCTCGACGGCGTGGGGTACGTCGTGGCCGAGGTCTCGCCGTACGAGTTCGACCTGGACTGGGGGGAGATCAACGAGCCCGACGAGATGGCCAGCGTGGTGCAGGACCTCGGTCGCGCGACCGCCAAGGTGCACTGCGCCTCCGACGCCGACAGCGAGCAGGACCTCGTGGACTTCCAGACCGAGGAGGCCATCGTGGCGGCCGTCGAGGGCCGCCGCCGGGAGTTCGTCGACGACCTCACCGACTTCGCCGTCGAGTACGCCAAGAAGACGCGCACCGACCACGCGCTGTTCGTCGACGCCTTCCGGGAGGGCCGGATCGGGGGCGTCAGCGCCACCACCTGACACCCCTCGCGGCGCGCGCGGTGCGCGGACGTCGTCCACTGCACCGGTCTGCACCGGGCCGCGGCCGGGGATGTGCCGCTCGCCACGAACCCTGTTTACTTCGTCACAGCCGGACCTAGACTCCAGGCGTGAGCGTGCACGCTCTCGTCTCCTTCCTGCCCTTCGCCGGCGTCATCGCCGCGGCCATCCTGGGCCCGCGACGCGTCGGCCGTCTGGTGCGCTCCCTGACCGCACTCGTGCGGCGCGTCGAGCGGCTGCGCCCCGAGCCGCCCCGGCCGGTCGGACGGCCGATCGAGCAGATCGCCTGCGACGTCCGTCGGCTCTCGAACAGCTTCCGCCGCGTGCCGGACGACGCGTCCTTCGCCCGCTTCGAGGGCCGCCGCCGCGCGTACGACGACGTGCTGGTCGAGGCCTGCCGGGCGGTGGAGGTCGAGCACCTGCTGCAGGTCCTGCCGCCGGGTCCCGACCTCGACCGGGAGCGCCGGCGGGTCGAGCTGGTGCTGTGGCGGGTCGGCCTGCTGCTGCTGGACGACGTCGCCTGACCGGCGGGTCAGCGGATCCGGCGGGCCCCGGCGCTCGGGGGAGCGGTGAGGAACGCCGGCTCGGTCCAGCCCTGGTCGGCGAACGCCGCCAGCACCTGCTGCTCGACCGCGCCGACCCGGTCGTCCGGGACCAGGGCGATCGCGGACCCGCCGAAGCCGCCGCCGGTCATCCTGGCGCCGAGCGCGCCCTGCGCGAGCGCGGCGTCCACCACCGCGTCCAGCTCGGCGCAGGAGACCTCGTAGTCGTCGCGCAGCGAGACGTGCGAGGCCGTGAACGAGCGGCCGAGACCCTCGTAGTCGCCGGCCGCCAGCTGCTCCACGGCCCGGGTGACCCGGTCGATCTCGGTGAACACGTGACGCACCCGGCGGCGTACCGTCTCGTCGTCCAGGGCGGCCAGCGCCGCGTCCTGGTCCTCGACGTCGCGCAGCAGGTCGACGCCGAGCAGGGCGGCCGCCTTCTCGCAGTCCTGTCGTCGCGACTGGTAGCCGCCGTCGCTGAGCGAGTGCGACGCCCGGGTGTCCACGACCAGCAGCGACAGCCCCGCCGACGTCGGGTCCCACGGCACCTGCCGCGTCGACCAGTCCCGGCAGTCCAGCAGTAGCGCCGACTCGGGCTGCGCGAACAGCGCGATCGTCTGGTCCATGCCCCCGGTGGGCGCGCCCGCCACGTCGCTCTCGGCCCGCATGCAGGCCTTGACCAGGCCGGCGCGGAGGGCGTCGTCGAGGTCGGCACCGACCGTCGCCGCGACCGCGACCGCCACCGCGCACTCCAGCGCCGCCGAGCTCGAGAGCCCCGCACCCAGCGGGACCCGGCTGTCGACGACCAGGTCGAGGCCCGGCAGGTCCCAGCCGTCCTCCCTCAGGGACCACAGCACCCCGCCGGCGTACGCCGCCCAGCCGGAGGCCCGGCCCGGACCGAAGGCGTCCAGCGTCCCGTCGAAGGTGTCGTCCTGCTGGCAGCTCGCCAGCGTGAACCGGTCGTCGTCGCGACGCCCGACCGCGGCGTACGTCGCGTGCGGCAGCGCCATGGGCAGGCAGAGGCCGCCGTTGTAGTCGACGTGCTCGCCGATCAGGTTCACCCGTCCGGGTGCGGCGAACACGCCGGCCGGCGGTCGTCCGTGGCGGGCCGCGAACCGCTCCGCGACCTCGGCTGCGAGAGCGTCCGGCTGTCCTGGGTCGAGGGTCTGCACGGCGTCACTGTAGGCCGCGGCCACCCCGGGCCCGCGCGTGACCTTTCGCCACGGACGGCGTTGAGCCTGTGACCGGCCGCACACGACGCCCCGCCCGGGGGACGGGACGTGTCGTCCGGTCGGGGCCGCTGGTCGTGGTGCTCGAGCCGCGCGGCGGCCGCGAGACCTCCGTTCCCGGGTTGGGAGGTCCCGCGGCCGGCGGCTCGCACCGCGACCAGCGGGGACCCGTGCGCACCCGGGTGCGAGGATCGGTCGCATGAGCGACGTACCGGACCCCGACCTCGTCGAGCTGGCGCACCAGATGTTCGACCTGGCCCGCAACGGCGAGACCGAGCTGCTCACGGCGTACGTGCAGGAGGGCGTCCCGGCCGACCTGACCGACTCCGCCGGCAACACCCTGCTGATGCTGGCGGCCTACCACGGGCATGCCGACACCGTGCGCGCGCTGACGGCCCACGGCGCCCACCCGGACCGGGTCAACGACCAGGGGCAGAGCCCGCTGGCCGGAGCCGTGTTCAAGGACGAGCAGGACGTCGTGCGTGCGCTCCTCGACGCCGGGGCCGACCCGGACCTCGGCAGCCCGACCGCCCGCGAGACCGCCGCGATGTTCGGCCGGCCGGACCTGTTCGGCTGACCCGGTGGGCCGCGGCGCAGGAGGTGGAGACCCATCCGGGGGCCTCCCGGCGACGAACCGACCAGGAGACCACCCGATCTCCGAGAGGCTCCACATGACGCTCACCGAGTCCCGCACGCCGCTGCCCGGACCGACCCCCGGCCGCCCCGGCGTCGCGGCCGAGATGGCCGCGGTCGTCACCCCGCTGTTCGGCGGCGAGCTCCCGGTCCGGATCCGGGCCTGGGACGGCAGCGTGGCGGGCCCCGACGACGCGCCGACCGTCGTCGTCAACGACCCGGCGGCGCTGCGCCGCCTGTTGTTCCGCCCGTGGGAGCTGGGGCTGGCGCAGGCCTACGTGACCAAGGAGATCGACGTCGAGGGGGACCTGCTGGACGGCTTCCGCCGGGTCTGGCAGGCCGTCCGCGAGCGCGGCGCCTCCCCGAAGCCGACGCTCTCGACGGTGCTCGCGGGGCTGCGGACCGCCAAGGAGCTGGGGGCGTTCGGGCTCCCGCCGGAGCCGCCCGCGTCCCAGGCCCGGCTGCGCGGGCGCCTGCACTCGCTGACCCGCGACCGGGACGCGATCTCGCACCACTACGACCTGTCGAACGACTTCTACGCGCTGATCCTCGACCCGCACATGGCCTACTCCTGCGCGTACTTCACCCAGGACCCGGCCGACCCGACCTACACCGTCGAGGACGCCCAGCGCGACAAGCTGGACCTGGTCTGCCGCAAGCTGGGTCTGCACGAGGCGCGGCCGGGACACCGGCACCTGGACATCGGCTGCGGCTGGGGCTCGCTGTCCCTCTACGCCGCCGAGACGTACGGCGTGCAGGTCGTCGGCGTGACGATCGCCAAGGAGCAGAAGGCTTTCATCGACGCCCGGATCGCCGAGCGCGGGCTGCAGGACCGGGTCGAGATCCGCCTCCAGGACTACCGCGACGTCCCCGACGGGCCCTACGACACGATCTCCTCCATCGAGATGGGGGAGCACGTCGGCCAGAGGAACTACCCCGTCTACACCGGCGGCATCCACCGGCTGCTCACCGAGGGCGGCCGGGCCCTCATCCAGCAGATGTCCCGCACCACCCGCCCCGGCGGCGGCCCGTTCATCGAGGCGTTCATCGCGCCGGACATGCACATGCGGCCCGTCGGCGACACGGTCAACCTCATCGAGCAGGCCGGTCTCGAGGTCCGCGACGTGCACGCGCTGCGCGAGCACTACGTGTGGACCGTCGACGCGTGGTACCGCACGTTCGAGGACAACTGGGACCGCGTGGTCGCGATGGTCGGCGAGGAGGTGGCCCGGGTGTGGCGGCTGTACCTCGTCGGCGGCGCGCTCGCCTTCGAGGAGGGCCGGATGGGCGTCGACCAGATCCTGATGGTCAAGCCCAGCCGGGACGGGCGCAGCGGGCTGCCCCGGGTGCGCACCGTCTGATGACGGCGTTCCCGCTCGGCGCCTTCCTCGGAGCCGTGCCCTACACCCTGCTCGCCGTGGTCGTGGTGCTCGGCGGCACCTTCGCCGTCGCCGTGCAGCAGCGCAGGCACGCCGTCGTCGATGTCGCCTGGGGCCTGGGTTTCGCGGCCATCTCCGTCGCGGCCTTCGTGGCGTCCGAGGGGGCCGGCGACGGGATCATCAGCGGGCTCGCGCTCGTGCTCACCGTCGTCTGGGGCGTCCGGCTGGCCCTGCACATCGCGATGCGCTCGCGCGGGCACGGCGAGGACCCGCGCTACGCGGAGCTGCTCGCCAAGGCGCCCGGGAACCCACAGCTCTTCGCGCTGCGGCGGATCTACCTCACCCAGGGCGTCGTGATGTGGTTCGTCTCCCTGCCCGTGCAGGTCGCGATGTTCACCCAGGGCGAGGCCAACCTGGTCACCCTGCTCGGCCTGCTGCTGTGGGTCGTCGGGTTCACCTTCGAGACCGTCGGCGACCTGCAGCTGACCCGGTTCCGCAACGACCCGTCCACGAAGGGCCAGGTGCTGGACACCGGGCTGTGGCGCTACACGCGGCACCCGAACTACTTCGGCGACGCCTGCGTCTGGTGGGGCCTGTCGCTGGTCGCGTTCAGCGTCTGGCCGGGCGTGCTCACGATCCTCTCGCCGCTCGTCATGACCTGGCTGCTCGCCAAGGGCACCGGCAAGCCGCTGCTGGAGAAGGACATGGCCTCCCGCCGGCCCGGCTACGCCGACTACGTCCGGCGGACCAGCGGGTTCGTGCCGCTGCCGCCCAAGAAGCTCTGACCCACCGCACCCACGAGGAGACACCCATGAAGACCATCGCCGAAGGCGCCCAGGCTCCCGACTTCGAGCTGCCCGACCAGGACGGCAGGCCCGTCCGGCTCAGCACCGCGCTCCAGGACGGCCCGGTGGTGCTGTTCTTCTACCCGGTCGCGCTGAGTGGCGGCTGCACCACGGAGGCCTGCCACTTCCGCGACCTGGCCACCGAGTTCAAGGAGGCCGGCGCCCAACGGTTGGGCATCAGCACCGACCCGGTCGCGAAGCAGAAGAAGTTCGCCGAGGTCAACGCCTTCGACTACCCGCTGCTGTCCGACGAGTCCGGCGACGTCGCCCGGGAGTTCGGGGTGAAGCGGAAGTACATCACCCCCGTGAAGCGCGTGACCTTCGTGATCGACACCGACCGCACCATCCGCGCGGTGATCGCCAGTGAGATGAACATGGGCGTGCACGCGGACCGGGCTCTCGAGGCGTTGAAGGCGCTCTGAACCGCCTGTAGGACACTGGTGGGGTGCAGTTCCTGAACGAGACCCCCGGCTACGACCTCACCTACAACGACGTCTTCATGGTGCCGCGTCGCTCCGACGTGGCCTCCCGCTACGACGTCGACCTGTCCACCGCGGACGGCACGGGTACGACGATCCCGCTCGTCGTCGCGAACATGACCGCCGTCGCGGGCCGGCGGATGGCCGAGACCGTCGCCCGGCGCGGCGGGATCACGGTGATCCCGCAGGACATCCCGATGTCCGTCGTACGCGACGTCGTGGCGTGGGTGAAGCGGCGGCACCTGGTCTTCGACACGCCCATCACCCTCGAGCCGCACCAGACGGTCGGCGACGCGATCGCGCTGCTGCCCAAGCGGTCCCACCGGGCTGCGTTCGTCGTCGAGGACGGCCGCCCGGTGGGCGTGGTCACCCACGACGACTGCACCGACGTCGACCGCTTCGCGCAGGTGCACCAGGTGATGTCGGCCAACCCGCTGACGCTGCCGGACACCGTCGAGCCCCGGGACGCCTACGAGATCCTGGACGCCGCCCGTCGCCGTCTGGCCCCCGTCGTCGACGTCGACGGCCGACTGGTGGGCGTGCTCACCCGGACGCTGGCCCTGCGCGCGACCCTGTACACCCCGGCCGTCGACCCGACCGGCCGGCTGGTCGTGGGGGCCGCGCTCGGCGTGAACGGCGACGTCAAGGCCAAGGCCGCCCACCTCCTGGAGACCGGCGCCGACTGCCTGGTCGTGGACACTGCGCACGGCCACCAGGACCGGATGGTCGAGGCGCTGCAGGCGGTGCGGGCGCTCGACCCGCAGGTGCCGGTCGTGGCCGGCAACGTGGTCTCGGCCGAGGGCGTGCGGGCGCTGGTCGCGGCCGGGGCCGACATCGTCAAGGTCGGCGTTGGTCCAGGCGCGATGTGCACCACCCGGATGATGACCGGCGTCGGCCGCCCGCAGTTCTCCGCGGTCCTCGAGTGCTCGGCCGCGGCCCGCGAGCTCGGCAAGCACGTGTGGGCGGACGGGGGAGTGCGCCACCCCCGCGACGTCGCGCTGGCGCTGGCGGCCGGGGCGTCCTCGGTGATGATCGGCTCGTGGTTCGCCGGCACCCACGAGTCGCCGGGGGACCTGCACGTCGACGCCGACGGCCGCGCCTACAAGGAGTCCTTCGGGATGGCGTCGGCGCGTGCCGTCGCGAACCGCACGACGACCGAGACGTCGTTCGACCGCGCGCGCAAGGGGCTCTACGAGGAGGGCATCTCGTCCTCCCGGATGTACCTCGACCCGGACCGTCCCGGCGTCGAGGACCTCATCGACCAGATCTGCGCCGGCGTCCGGTCCGCCGCGACGTACGCCGGCGCCCGCACGCTCCACGAGCTGCACGACCGCGCGCTCGTCGGGATCCAGTCGGCCGCCGGCTTCACCGAGGGGCGACCGTTGCCCACCAGCTGGTGAGGGAGCGCTCACTGGCCTGATCACCCGCTGGGGATGAGGACGTCCGCCGGCCCCGGCGTGAGGGTGGCGGCGTTGCCCGCGTGCGCGGGCTCGCGACCCATCTCCCAGGCCGAACAGGTGAGCGACGTGGCGGACGAGAAGCAGACGGAGGAGCTGGACCAGCTCAGGCGACGCGTGGCCGAGCTCGAGAGCGAGCTCAGCACCGCACGCTCCCGGGAACCGGAGCCCCACGCGGCCCCGGGCGGCGGGCGATGGCGGTCGGTCACGTCGGCGATCGCGATCACGCTGGCCTGCGTGCTGGCACCGCTCTCGGTGGTCGCGGTGTGGGCCAACAACCAGGTGTCCGACACGAACCGGTACGTCGAGACCGTCGCACCGCTCGCCAAGGACCCGGCCGTCCAGAAGGCGGTGGCGGACCGGGTGACGCAGGAGGTCCTCGCCTACGTCAACCTGGACAGCCTCACCTCGGACACGGTCACCGCCCTGACCCAGCGGGGCCTGCCTCCGCGCGCGGTGACTGCGCTGCAGGCGCTGCGGGTGCCGATCCGGAACGGCCTCGAGAGCTTCACCCGCGACCAGATCACCAAGATCGTCGCCAGCCCCCAGTTCGCCACCGTGTGGGAGCAGGCGAACCGGGCGGCGCACACGGAGCTGGTGAACCTGCTCTCCGGCAAGCAGGGCGGCGCCGTCAGCGCCCAGAACGGTGAGGTGACGCTGAACCTGGGACCGATCATCGCCCAGGTCAAGCAGCAGCTCGTCGCCTCCGGCTACACGGTCGCGAACAACATCCCCACCGTGAACAGGACGTTCGTGCTGGTGCGCTCCGACAGCATCACCAAGGCCCAGGGCGCCTACAAGCTGCTGAACGCCCTCGGCTCCTGGCTGCCGGTCATCGCGTTGCTGCTGCTCGGTCTGGGTGTCTACCTCGCCCGGGACCACCGACGTGCCGTCGTCCGGGGAGCACTCGGCGTGGTCGGGTCGATGCTGGTGCTGGGCGTCCTGATCGCGTTGGCGCGTCCGCTCTACCTCGACGCCGTGCCCGCCGACGT
>DASTGV010000431.1:0-2860 GCA_035718765.1 Nocardioidaceae bacterium | reverse complement strand
GAGGCCGCCGGCCGCGGGCTGGTCGTGGACCTGCGCTCGTCGACGTACTCCCCGTTCTGGCGGCCCGGTCCGGACCTCGCGCCCAAGGTCGTGACGATGCGGGTGCTGCACGAGGTCGACGGGCAGCGGAAGGTCGTGTCGCACTTCAACAAGGCCACCAAGGGCCGGATCGTGCGCGCGCTTCTCGAGGACGGGTCGGCGCCGGGCACGCCCGCCCGGTTCGCCGACCACCTCGGCGCACTCGGCTGGAAGGTCGAGCAGAGCGGCAGCCGGCTCGACGTCGTGGTCAGCGACCTGTGAACGCCACGTCGGTCGGCCGGGCGTTGAACATCCGCAGGGACGCGTGCCCGTCGGCGAAGAAGGACAGCACCGTCACGGAGGCGGGCGCGAGCTCCATCCGGTAGACCGCCTCGAGGGGTGCGCCGAGCGCGTGCGCGACGAGCACCTTGATCGGGGTGACGTGGCTGACCGCGAGGACGGTCCGGCCGGCGTACTCCGAGAGCAGCCGCTCGAGGCTGGCCAGCACCCGCTTCTCCAGGACGCGGAACGACTCGCCGCCGCCCGGTGCCTCGTCGAGCGAACCGAGCCACCTGTCGAGCTCGTCGGGGTAGCGGTCCTGGATCTCCGCGAAGGTCAGCCCGTCCCAGGCGCCGAACTCCATCTCGGCGAGCCCCTCCTCGGTGAGCACCGGCCGGCCGAGGCGGGCCCCGAGGATCTCCGCGGACTCGTGGGTGCGCCGCACCGGCGAGGCGATGACCACGTCGATCCCGTCGGCGAGGGGCGCCAGCCAGTCGGCCGTGGCCCGGACCTGGGCCCGGCCCTCGTCGTTGATCCCGGGGTTGGCGCCGCCGAGCCCGCTGGAGAACCGCTTGTCGAGGGTGTGCGCGGTGACCCCGTGCCGCACCAGCACCAGGGTGGTCGCGGGTGCGTCGGGCGACCAGCCGCGCTTGCGCTCGTCCGCGGGTGCGGTCTCCGGCGCCGACGTCGGCTTCCCGGGTCTGCCGACCGCGGTGTCGAGGGCCTCGTTGAGGATCCGGTCGGCGTGCTTGTTCTGCTCCCGCGGGATCCAGGTGTACGTCGTCCCGGGCGGCGCGAGCCGCTTGGCCTGCATGGCCAGCGGCTTCATGTCCGGGTGCTTGATCTTCCAGCGTCCGGACATCTGCTCGACCACGAGCCTGGAGTCCATCCGCACCTCGAGGTCCGCCTCGGGCGCGTGCTCCTGGTAGAGCTCGAGCCCGGCGATCAGGCCGCGGTACTCCGCCACGTTGTTCGTGGCCACCCCGATCGTCTCGGAGCGCTCGGCGATCACCTCACGGCTGTCGGCGTCGAACAGCACCGCCCCGTAGGCGGCCGGACCGGGGTTGCCGCGGGACCCGCCGTCGGCCTCGATCTGGACCGCCCGGCGCGCCATCAGATACCGGACTCGGACGTGCGGACGAGGATCCGGTTGCACTCCTCGCAGCGCAGCACCTCGTCCAGGGGCGCCTTCGCGATGGTGCCGAGGTCGGCGGCGGTCAGCTCGAGGCTGCAGCCGCCGCAGCGCCGGGCCCGCAGCGCCGCCGCGCCGACGCCGCCCTTCTGGGCGCGCACCTTCTCGTAGAGCGCGAGGAGGTCCGCCGGCACGCCGTCCGCGACGACCTTGCGCTGGTCGGTGACCTGGCCGGCCTCCTGGGTGACGTCACCGGCGGTGGCGTCCCGGCTGACGGTGAGCTCGGTGGTGCGGGCCTCGATCGCGGCGAGCCGCTCGGTGAGCCTCGCCCGCTCGGCCTGCGCCGTCTCGAGCTGCTCCATCACCTCGAGCTCGGTGTCCTCGAGCTCGGAGATCCGCCGGCTCAGGGAGACCAGCTCCTGCTGCATCCGCTCGAGGTCCTTGGGGCTGGTGACCAGCCCCTTGTCCATCCGGTCCTGGTCGCGGGTGCGCCGCGCCTTGACCTGCTCGACGTCCTGGTCGGCCTTCTTCTGCTCGCGGGTGAGGTCGTCGACGGCGATCTGCGCGTCGCGCACCTGCCCCTCGACCTGGGCCCGCTCCGCGGCGAGCGCGGCCAGCTCCTTGGTCTCCGGCAGGTTGGCCAGCCGGTGGCGCAGCTGGTCGAGGCGGGCGTCGAGCTCCTGGACGTCCAGGAGCCGCAGCTGCGAGAAAGCGTCGGCCTTCAGGGTCTTCTCCTCATCACGGGCGGAATCGGGGGTGGTCGGTCCGGAACGTCCACGGGTCGGTGACGACCTCGCTCACCCGGGTGTCCACCGTATCCCCCGTGACCGCCACGGCGGCACGCAACTTCGCCTCGACGACCGGCAGCCAGGTCCACTCGGCGGCCCAGTGCGCCACGTCGACGAGCGCCGGACCGCCGTGCTCCAGGAACTCCCCGGCCCGGTGGTGCCGCAGGTCGGAGGTGAGGTACACGTCGGCGTCCGTGCCGAGCACGGTGTCGAGCAGGTAGTCGCCGGCGCCGCTGCCGACGACCACCGTCTCGACCGGACGGTCCGGGTCCCCGGCCACCCGGACGCCGTGCGCGGTGCCCGGCAGCGCGGCCGCGACCTGCTCGGCGAAGCCCCGCAGCGTCGTCGGGCCCGCGAGCCGCCCGATCCGGCCGTGGCCGCGCGACGGGGTCTGCTCCCCCGGCACCGAGGCGAGCTCCAGCACGTCGTAGGCCACCTCCTCGTAGGGGTGCGCCGCCTTCATCGCCGCCACGACCCGGCCGCGCAGCGGCCGCGGGAACACCGTCTCCACCCGCGACTCGGCCACCACCTCCGCCTCGCCGACCCGACCGACGGCCGGCCGGGCGCCTTCGAGCGGGCGGAAGCGTCCCTCCCCGGTGGACGTGAACGTGCAGGCCTCGTAGTCGCCCCGCACCCCGGCCCC
>DASTGV010000430.1:0-3983 GCA_035718765.1 Nocardioidaceae bacterium | reverse complement strand
GTCAACGTGATGGTGGACCAGCTGTCGTCCTTCGCCGACCAGGTCACGCGGGTGGCCCGCGAGGTCGGCAGCGAGGGGATCCTGGGCGGCCAGGCGGACGTGCCGGGGGTGGCGGGCACCTGGAAGGACCTGACCGACTCCGTGAACTCGATGGCGTCGAACCTGACCAACCAGGTGCGCAACATCGCGCAGGTGACGACCGCTGTGGCGCGCGGCGACCTGAGCCAGAAGATCACGGTGGACGTCCGGGGCGAGCTGGCGGAGCTGAAGACGACCGTCAACGTGATGGTCGACCAGCTCTCCTCGTTCGCCGACGAGGTGACCCGCGTGGCCCGCGAGGTCGGCGGGGAGGGCCGGCTCGGCGGTCAGGCCGCCGTACCCGGGGTGTCCGGGACCTGGCGGGACCTGACCGACTCGGTGAACTTCATGGCGGGCACGCTCACCGCCCAGGTGCGCAACATCGCCGAGGTGACGACCGCGGTCGCACGCGGCGACCTGACCCGCACGATCACCGTCGAGGCCCGCGGGGAGATCCTCGAGCTGAAGAGCACCGTGAACACCATGGTCGACCAGCTCTCGTCGTTCGCGGACGAGGTGACCCGGGTGGCCCGCGAGGTCGGCACCGAGGGCCGGCTCGGCGGCCAGGCCGACGTGCACGACGTGTCCGGCACCTGGAAGGACCTCACCGAGAACGTCAACATGATGGCGGCGAACCTGACCGCCCAGGTGCGCAACATCGCCGAGGTGACGACGGCGGTGGCGCAGGGGGACCTCACGAGCAAGATCACCGTCGACGCCCGCGGCGAGATCCTCGAGCTGAAGAGCACCGTGAACACCATGGTCGACCAGCTCTCGTCGTTCGCGGACGAGGTGACCCGGGTGGCGCGGGAGGTCGGCACCGAGGGCATGCTCGGCGGCCAGGCCCGGGTCCCGGGCGTGGCCGGCACGTGGCGCGACCTCACCGACTCGGTGAACTCGATGGCGTCGAACCTGACCAACCAGGTGCGCAGCATCGCCACCGTCTCGACCGCGGTGGCGCGCGGCGACCTCAGCCAGAAGATCTCCATCGAGGCGCGCGGCGAGGTGGCGGCGCTGGCGAGCACGATCAACGCCATGGTGGACACGCTGCGGGCCTTCGCCGACGAGGTGACGCGGGTGGCGCGGGAGGTCGGCACCGAGGGCATCCTGGGCGGCCAGGCGCAGGTGCGCGGGGTGGCCGGCACCTGGAAGGACCTCACCGACTCGGTCAACTCGATGGCCGGCAACCTGACCAGCCAGGTGCGCAGCATCGCCCTCGTCACCACGGCGGTCGCCCACGGCGACCTGACGCAGAAGACGTACGTCGACGCGCGGGGCGAGATCCTCGAGCTCAAGACCACCGTCAACCGGATGGTCGACCAGCTCTCGTCCTTCGCCGACGAGGTGACCCGGGTCGCGCGCGAGGTCGGCACCGACGGGATGCTCGGCGGCCAGGCCGAGGTCGCCGACGTCTCCGGCACCTGGCGGAAGCTGACGGAGAACGTCAACCAGCTGGCCGGCACGCTGACCACGCAGCTGCGTGCCATCGCCGAGGTGTCCACCGCGGTCACCCAGGGCGACCTCAGCCAGCAGATCACGGTGGAGGCCCAGGGCGAGGTCGCCGAGCTCAAGGACAACCTGAACCAGATGATCGACAACCTGCGTGAGACCACGCGGGCGAACCAGGAGCAGGACTGGCTGAAGACCAACCTCGCCCGGTTCACCGGCCACATGCAGGGCGGCCGCGACCTGCTCGACGTCACCCAGCTCATCGTCAGCGAGCTGACCCCGCTGGTCGGCGCGAGCGAGGGCTCGTTCTTCCTCGCCGAGGGCGGCGGCGACGGCTCCAGGACCCTGCGCCGGATCGCGTCCTACGGCTTCAAGCCGACCGAGGGCGTGCCGGACACGTTCCCCTTCGGCGTGGGCCTGGTCGGGCAGGTCGCGCGGGGCCGCGAGCGGATCCTGGTCACCGACGTGCCTCCGACGTACCTGAAGATCGCGTCCGGGCTGGGTGAGGCGTCGCCGGCCACCATCGTCATCCTGCCGGTGGTGTTCGAGGAGCAGGTGCTCGGCGTCATGGAGCTGGCGTCGTTCCGGCCGTTCAGCGTCGTGCACCTGCAGTTCCTCGAGCAGCTGATGGAGATCATCGGCGTCTCGCTGAACGCGATCATCGCCAGCTCGCGCACGCAGGCGCTGCTGGAGGAGTCCCAACGGCTGGCGACCGAGCTCCAGAACAAGTCGGGCGAGCTGCAGGCGCAGCAGCGTGAGCTCCAGCAGAGCAACGCCGAGCTGGAGGAGAAGGCGAGCCTGCTGGCCCAGCAGAACCGCGCGATCGAGATCAAGAACCTCGAGATCGAGGACGCGCGGCGAGCACTCGAGGACCGCGCCGAGCAGCTCGCGCTCTCGTCGCGCTACAAGTCCGAGTTCCTCGCGAACATGTCGCACGAGCTGCGCACGCCGCTCAACTCGCTGCTCATCCTCGCGAAGCTCCTCGGCGACAACCCCGACGGCAACCTCAACCGGCGGCAGGTGGAGTTCGCGCAGACGATCCACAGCTCGGGCACGGACCTGCTGCAGCTGATCAATGACATCCTCGACCTGTCCAAGGTCGAGGCCGGGAAGATGGACGTGCACGCCGCCACCGTCGCGGTGTCGGGGGTCGTGGAGTACGTCGAGGCGACGTTCCGGCCGCTCACCGCGGAGAAGGACCTGCGCTTCTCCGTCTCGGTGTCGGACGAGGTGCGGCCGACCCTGGTCTCCGACCAGCACCGGCTGCAGCAGGTGCTGCGCAACCTGCTGTCGAACGCGGTCAAGTTCACCTCGTCGGGCCAGGTCACGCTGGTCATCCGCAACAGCACCGAGGAGCACTTCAACACCCCGGCCCTGACCGTCGCCGACGGGGTGCTCGCGTTCGAGGTGACCGACACCGGCATCGGCATCCCGCCGGAGCAGCTGCGCACGATCTTCGAGGCCTTCCAGCAGGCGGACGGCACGATCAGCCGCAAGTTCGGCGGCACCGGGCTCGGCCTCTCGATCAGCCGGGAGATCGCGCGCCTGATCGGCGGCGAGATCCACGTCGAGAGCGAGCCGGGGCGCGGCAGCAAGTTCACGCTCTACCTGCCCTACGACTACCACAGCAGCATGAAGCCGGGAGCCCTGCCGCAGGCGACCGGCCAGGTCGCCGTACGTCCCACCGACGTCCGCGCGACCGGCGACCGGGTGCCGGAGGCGATGGAGGACGACGCCGGCGACATCGTGCCCGGGGAGCGGGTCCTCCTGGTCGCGCTGACGGATGCCGGGCTGTGCCGGGCCGCGGTGGACGTGGGTCGCGACCACGGGTTCAAGGTGCTGGCGACGCGGTACGCCGACCGGGCCGTCACCATCGCCGAGCAGCGTCACCCCGACGGCATGCTCGTCGGCATGGACATGGCCGCGCACGACGGGACCGCCCTGCACGAGGTGCTCAAGCGGTCCACCAGGACCCGCGACATCCCGATGGTGGCGGTGCACTCGTCGGTCGCCGGGGCCACCGCGCAGCAGGGTCGGCTGGCCGGGGCCCTGGACGTGGTGGAGGTGCCGTTCACGAAGACGAAGGTGGACGCCGCGCTCGAGCACCTCGAGGCGTTCATCGAGCGTGGCAAGCGGAGGCTGCTGGTCGTCACCGACGACAACGGCAGCCAGAGTGCCGCGGTCGCCGAGCGGTTCGAGGCGCTGGACGAGGTCGAGGTCGAGATCGTCGGCACCCCGGACGATGCGGCCGCCGCGATCGCGAGGCACCCGTTCGACTGTGTCCTGGTCGACCTCGGGCTGCCCGACGGGGGCGGTCTCGAGGTGCTGAGGCGGATCCGCGGGCGCAAGAGGATGCGCCACACGCCGGTCGTGGTCGGCCGCAGTCACGAGCTGTCCGCCCGGGAGGAGGCCAGGATCAGCCGGTACGAGGACACGCTCACGCTGTCCCGGCCGCA
>DASTGV010000429.1:0-3254 GCA_035718765.1 Nocardioidaceae bacterium | reverse complement strand
CGTTCGGGTTAACCGCAAACACCTCGTAGCCGCGCTCGCGCAGGCGCCTGTAGACGACGTTGCCGCCGTGGCCGCCCGGCGTGCGCGAAACGCCGGTCACCGCGACACGCTTGTGACCGAGGAACTCCTCGGCCGCTTCCTTGATGGCAGTCATCCGGCTCCTCCTTTCGGCCGGATGGTCACCCCGAGTGGCGCCGAGGGAATCGGTGTGGACGCGGAGCCCGCTGCGTCGAACTACGGAGCTCTGGACGCGTGACGCGCGGGCCGGCCGGAGCCGGCCCGCGCGTTGGAGGTGCTACTTCAGGCGGTCGGCACGCAGTAGGCGTAGACCGTCAGGCTGACGCTCTGCTGCGAGTTGCCCTGCGTCTTCGCCCTGGCGATCCAACCGGCGAAGGCGGCGGTCGCGTGGCTCTCGAGCACGCTCGGCGACGTCGCGCCGGCCTCGGAGAAGCCGCCCGAGATCGCGATGTGGTTCGCGGGGCACGTCGCCGTCGCGGTCACGATCGCGTTCGCGTCGACGATCGTCGACGTGTCGGTCGCGGTGACGACGGACGAGCCGTTGAGGCCGTCCGCACCCGCCGGGCCCTGCGGACCCTGCGGGCCGGCCGGACCCTGCGGGCCCTGGAGGCCCTGCGGGCCCTGAGCGCCGGTGTCGCCCTTGGCACCCGTGTCGCCCTTGGGGCCGGCAGGTCCCTGCGGACCCGTGGCTCCGGTCGCCCCTGCGGGCCCGGTCAGGCCCTGGGCACCGTCGAGGCCGTTCAGGCCGGGCAGGCCCTGGATGCCCTGCAGGCCCTGCAGGCCCTGCGGGCCCGCGGCGCCGTCAGCGCCGGCGGGACCCATCGCGCCGGTGTCACCCATCGGACCTGCAGGACCCATCGGGCCGGCTTCGCCGGCAGGACCCATCGCGCCGGTCTCACCCATCGGACCGGCAGGCCCCATCGGGCCGATCGCCCCGGCGGGCCCCGCGGCACCGTTCGCGCCCGCCGCTCCCTGCTCGCCGCGAGCACCGGCAGGACCGGCCGGGCCCTGCGGGCCGGCCGCGCCGGGAATCCCACGCACGCCCCGCATCCCGTGACCGAAGATGTCGGAGACGCGGTAGCGCTTCCACCCGGCAGCGCAGGTGTTGTGCTGGCGCCGCGAGATGACCTTGATCAGGCCGTTGTGCTTGTTGACGCAGACGAACGTCCGCTGGAAGCGCTTGTTCTGAACGAGCGAGCTTCCAAGGGCCGTCGAGCTGGCCGCCAGAACTGCAACGCAGGCAGCCGCGATCCACCAAACCTTCTTGCTTCGCATGTTTCTCCCTTTCCCCAGAGGGCCGTGCGCCGCCGAAGCTGACCCACGGTCCAGTTCCCGACGCAGGGTGCGTGCGGCGGGGGTTCGGGAGCACTGCCGGACGGCTAGGTCCAGCAGGCCGATCGTCTCGACCCTGGTAAGGGGAGGAGGCAGACGCGCGGCCCGCCTCCTCCCTTTCAGGCCTAGCGGATGGTGAGCGGAGCGGCGACGGCGACGTCGTACGGAGTGGTGTCGTTCTTGTTCAGCTGGACGACGTAGTCACCCGGCTCCACCTTCGGCGGCCCGGACGCGTCGATGTCACCCTGCGTCTCCGCCAACGTGGAGACCGGGAAGTCGACGTGCACGGTCCGGGACTGGCCCGGGTCGAGCGTCACCCGCGTGAACCCGACCAACCTCTGCGGCGGCACGACCACGCTGCTCACCGGCTGGGCCACGTAGACCGGGACGACGTCCGTCCCGCTGCGAGAGCCGGTGTTGCCGACGGTGAAGGTCGCAGTCGCCGTGCCGTGACGCGAGACGTTCGGCGTCACGGAGAGACCGGTCGTCGTGAAGGTGGTGTACGACAGGCCGAACCCGAACGGGTACAGCGGGTTGTAGGCGTGCCCCTGCCCGGAGCCGGTCCCCGGCAGCTGGTCGAAGAACTTCGGCTGGTCACCGAGCGGTGACGGTGCGTTGCCGTTGAAGTCCCCACCGGGCGCGGCGGCGTCCGACGGCCAGCTGATCGGCAGCTTGCCGCTCGGGTCGAGCTTGCCGAAGATCGCGTCGGCGACTGCCTGGCCCGCCTCGGTGCTGCCCTGGTAGGCCATGAGAATCCCGGCCGCGCTCTCCGCAGCGGGCCCCAGGCCGACCGGGCGTCCTGCGATCACGACGACGATCACCGGCTTGCCGGTGGCCTCGAGCTGCGCGATCAGCGCCTTCTGGTCGGGTGGCAGCTGGGGCGCCGGGTTGTCGCCTAGCCCTTCGGCGTATGCCTTCTCGCCGACCGCCACGACGTACGCGTCCGCGGGTGTGCTCGCGGCGGTGGTGCCGTCCGGTACGTAGACGGCGTTGGAGTCGTCGTTCAGGACTCCCTTCTGCACGGTCGTACCGGGCGGGATCTGGTCCGGCGGACCCATGCAGCACACGTGGCCCGCACCGAAGACGCCCTGCCAGCTGACGCTCCATCCGCCGAGCTGGTTCGTCATCGAGTCGGCGCTCGGGCCGGTGACGACGACCTTGGCGGTCGTGGGGAGCGGCAACGTGGCGTTCTGGTTGCGCAGCAGCGTCATGGACTCCCGCGCGGCGTCGAGCGTCCCGCCCCGTCCGGCAGTGACCGCGGCGTTGGCCGCGCTCGCGTCGACGCACGGCGTGTTCGGATCGCTGACGCACGGCTGGTCGAAGAGACCGAGCCGGAACTTCAGCGTGAGAATCCGACCGACCGCCTCGTCGATCCGCCGCATCGAGATGGCGTGGGACTCGACGTCCTGGATGATGGCGGACTGCCACTGGTCGGGGCCTGTCACGTACATGGCCATGTCGACACCGGCGTTCACGGCCTCCGCGATCGCCTCGGCCGGGGTGGCGGCGACGTGGTACGCGGTCTGCAGCGCCTGCACGTCCTGGTAGTCGCTGATCACGACGCCCTCGAACTGCATCTGCTTGCGGAGGATGTCGGTCAGCAGATAGTGCGACCCCGTCGCCGGGACGCCGTTGATGGAGCCGGGGTCGACCATCACCGTGCCCGCCTGTGCGTCGATCGCGCCCGCGTACGACGGCAGGATCACGCTCTGCAGGTAGCTCAGCGGGAGCAGGGCCTCGTTCCGGTCGTGCCCGTTGATCGCCTGGGAGTACCCGGCGAAGTGCTTGACCGTCGCCGCCACGCCGAGCGATCCCTTCGCACCGGCCGCCTGCATGCCCTGGATGTTCGCGCCGCCCATCGCCGCCGCGAGCGCCGGTTGTTCGGCCCAGGTCTCGTATGTCCG
>DASTGV010000428.1:0-2355 GCA_035718765.1 Nocardioidaceae bacterium | reverse complement strand
GGCCCGCCCCTTCGCGGGGGCGGTGCGATGAGCCCCGAGCGTCGCTACCGCCTTCTGCTGCTCTCCTACCCTCGCTCCTACCGCGTCGAGCGGGCGGAGGAGATGCTCGACGTGCTGCTGGCGGCCGAGGAGGGCCGGGGGAGCCGGTCCGGGCCGGCCGAGGCGGTGTCGCTCGTCGGGCACGGCCTTGTCCTGCGGCTGCGCCGGCGCGTGGTGGGTCCGCAGGTCTCGCCGTCGCTGGGCCTGGCTGGCGCGTCGGTGCTGTGCGTCCTGGCGGCGCTGGGCGCCCACCAGCTGCTGGCGGCGGCTCTGCGGGGGCTGGGCCTCGACGGCCGCCCGGAGATGTGGCGGCTCCACGTCTTGTGGGTCGACCCCCTGTGGCCCGTCCAGGTGCTCTGGGTGGCCGCGGGACTGGCCCTGCTGCTCGGGCGGCACCGCTTCTGCGTGGCCTCCGCGTGGGCCGCGGCGGCCCTGCACGCGTGGCACTTTCTGGTCACCGCCGCGACGTCGGTGGCGCTGCCGTGGCCCGGTGACGTCGGTCCGAACTGGGTCGCGTCCGGAGGCACGGCGGAGGCTGGCTGGCTCGTGCTGAACGTGGCCGGCGCTGTCCTGCTCGGCGGCCCGGCTCGCGTGGCAGGTGCCCGGTCCGCCCTGTCCCCGCGCGGCCTGAGGTTCGTCGCCGCGGTCGGCGCGGTCGGGGTCGGCCTGGCCGCGGTCGCCGGTCCCGCGGCGTACTCGCTCCGGGGCCACGGTGCCCTTGCCCTCGCGGACACCGTCCGCGGCCCGGCCACGGCGGTGGTGCTCACCGCCGCGGTCCTCGGCCTCCTCCTGACGCGAGCGCCGCACGGCCGGGGCGCCATGGTCATGCTCGGCGTGCTGGCCCTGGCACCGCTCGGGGCGCACTGGACGGAGACGATGACCGCGCTGGCCGCCGGCGCGCTCGTCTTCGCCGCCGGCTACGCCGTCTCGTCCTGGGGCCGCCGGGCGGGCCCGTCGACGTCCTCCCTCGGCTAGCTGCAGGTCGGCCGGGAACCGGAACGGGTGGCGGTGACTCGTCCCGGGTGTGAGACCAGTCGGCCCGCCCTCAGGCACGACCGGGCGCGCGGGCGTGCTGCTGACCGTCGTGGTCGCGGTCCAGCTCCTGCTGTCGCTCCGGTTCTTCTTCAAGTACGTCGACCCGCTGCCCGGCGCGGCGTACGCGGTGTACGTCGCGGTCGGCCTCCTCGCCTGGGGGGTCGTGCTGCGGAGCCGACGCCTCCTCGGGCTGCTCACCGCGCGCCGGGTGCTCGCCCTGGCGCTGGTCGCGCTGCTCGCCCTGGTGGCGGTCGCCTACCCCCGGGCCGACGCGTTGCGGGCGGTGGGCCGCGGGTCCGACCAGGACGACTGCGTCCGGGAGCTGGTCGCCAACGTGCTGGCGCTCCGGGCGCCCTACGGCGTGGGCTACTTCGGGGACCCGTGCTCGACGGGACCCGGCGAGCTCCTGGTGTACCTGCCGGTGCAGGTCTCGGACGTCTGGTTCGTCGTCGTGCCCGCCCTGTCGGTCCTGCTCGGCTACCGGGTGCTGACCCTGCTCACCGACCGGGGCACGGCGGTCCTGCTGAGCCTGACCCAGCTGGTCTCCTGGCTGTTCCTCGAGATGTCCGCGGTGGGCTCGGACCTGGTCGTGGTCGGCTGGCTGTACGCCACCGCCACCACCGCCTCGACCCTGGGGCTGCGCCGCCGTGACCCGGTGCTGACGGTCGTGGGCGGCACGGCGTACTTCCTGTTCGCGACGAGCCGGCTGCCGCTGCTCCTGGTGACCGCGGCCTCGATGGGCATCCTGCTCGTCGTCTGCGGTGCCCGGGCCTGGCGGGTCGCCGCCCCGGTGGGCCTGGGGGCGGCGGCGGTGTACCTCGGCACCTACGCCGTCGCGCCGGCGCGGTTCCGGCCCGGGCACCTGGTCGGCAAGTCGGTCCGCATCCTCCGCGACCTCGGCGACGACCGGCTCGCGTGGCTGCTGATGGTGACCGTCGTCGTCGTGGGCACGGCCGCGGTCGTCGTCCTGCGCGACCGTCTCGGGACGCTGGTGCGCCGCCAGCACTGGGTGGCGCACCTGCTGGTCGTCACCGCCCCGATGGCCGCCGTGGCGCTGTGGGACCTGGAGCGCAAGGCCTTCGACCCCGCGGCCTGGGAGGGCCTGCACTACCTCTTCCTCGGCGTGCCCGCGCTGCTCGTGGTGGCCGCCGCGCAGGCACCGGGACGCACCCCCGAGCCGGTCCGAGCATCAGGCGGCCGTGACCACCGGAGGTTCTGACGGGTTCAGGGGTTGAAGAAGCGCCGTGACGAACACCCTCGGCGAAGTGGCGAGGTGCGAGG
>DASTGV010000427.1:0-3420 GCA_035718765.1 Nocardioidaceae bacterium | reverse complement strand
GCACCGGCTCTGCACGGCACCCAGGTCGAGGAACAGACCGGGGTCGCCGAGCTGCCGCAGCCCGCTCTGCAGGCCGCCCTGGAGCGCGGGCACGACCTGGTCGAGGACCGGCTGGAGCGCGGTCTGCAGCTGCTGGTCGAGGCCCTGGAGCACGGTCGAGTCCACGACCCGGAGGTGGCTCAGGTCGAGGGTGCCGGCCGAGAGGGACAGCGTCCGTCCCGGCGTCAGGCAGTCGCCGTCGCCGATCGCCACCGTGCTGGCGCCCTGCCCGGCCAGCCCGGCGCAGGCGGCCGAGAACCCGGCGCGGTCGCGGACGCCGGTGGTCGCGTCCTGGGCGAGCACCCCGGCGGACACGACCGACTGGCCGGTGAGGGCGGAGACCGCGGGGCGGTTGGTGCCGGTGCTGCTCTGGTGGCGGCCGTCGTTGGTGACCGCGTAGGTTCCCGACCCCGCGGGGCTGCCCCCGACGCTGAGCGTGAGCGCGGTGCCGGAGGCCCGGGCGACCGTGGTCGCCGCCGTGGCCGGTGCGACGGCGAGCCCGGTGAGGGCGAGCGTGAGCCCGGCCGCTGCGAGCCGTGCGACACGCGTCCCGGTGGTCCCTCTGGTCGTGGGGGTGGTCATGGTGGTGCTCCCTCTGCTCCCGTCACGGGTCCCTCCCGCGTCCACGCGGTCCGGTGACGGCTGTCACCCTCCAACGGAACGACGGCGTCTTGGTTACGCGTCGGCGAGACGGAGCCGCTGTGACCTTGGGCACCGGCTAAGGGCCGCCGTCCACAGGCGTGGCCGGCCCGGCTGCGCGGACGCGCCGGAACGTCGAGGGTGAGCGGGTGACCACCGACCCGCCCTCCCTCTCCGACGCCGGCCGCGACCTGCTGCTCGGCAGCGCGTGCGTCGGGTGCGCACGGCCCGGCCGCGTGCTGTGCGGCCCCTGCGCGGCCTCCCTGCCGCGGCGGGGCCGGGTGTCCTGGCCGTCGCCGACGCCGCCCGGACTAGCCCTCCCGTTCGCCGGCGGCGCGTACGACGGCCTGCTGAAGGCGTTGGTCAACGCGCACAAGGAGCACGCCGTGCTCGCGCTCACCACCCCGCTCGGCCGGGTGCTCGGCGACGTGGTGCGCGACCTGCTCGCCGCGCTCGGCGCGACCGGGGAGCCGGTGCTGCTCGTGCCGGTGCCCTCGCGCGGCGCGGTGGTGCGTCGGCGGGGGCACGACCCGATGCTGCGCGTGACGCGGGCGGCCGCCGTACGCCTGCGCCGCACGGGGGTGGACGGCGGGGCCCGCCGCCTGCTGGTGCCCGCCGGCCGGGTCCGGGACCAGGCCGGGCTGGACGCCGGCCAGCGGGCCGCGAACCTGGCGGGGTCGCTGCGCGCCCGCCGGCCCCGGCCGCCCGACCGGCGTGGTCTGGTCCTGGTCGTGGACGACGTGCTGACGACGGGCTCGACCGCGCGGGAGGCGCAGCGGGCGCTCGAGGCGGCCGGCCTGCCGGTCTCCGGGGTCGCGGCCGTCGCCGCCACCCGGCGCCGGAGGCCGGCTCGGGACGGGGGCTCCCTACCGTTCTCCTGGCCCGGGCACTAACGTCTCTGTATGGAGTCCGTCCGGGTCCGTGGTTGCGTCGGCGGAGTCCGGTGCGAGGACGGCGCCGGTCATCAGACCGGATGCAGGACCCGCCCGGAGACCTGTCGGCAAGCCGATGCCAGTCGCAGGCGAAGCGGTCCACGTAAGTCGGCCCGGGACCCGTTCCCGGCCCGACGATCACGGTGCGGCTTAGAGGTAAGTCCTGCCCCCCACGCGCAGCCAGATGCCGTGCGTCCGGGGGAGAAGGCCGGTAGTGGCGGAGAAGCTGCGGAAGCCTCAGCAGGCGGTTGTGGGGTCGAAGACCAGGTCGGCCGGACGGACTCCTTCCCACCCCGCAGGCCGAGCGAGCCGGAGTCGACGGACACATGACCCGCGGCCGTGGCTCGGGGTGCAACCAACAAGTAGCCGAACGATTGGGAGGCAGTCGATGGACATCGTGCTCAACAGCAGGCACTGCGAGCTCTCGGACAGGTTCCGGGGTCACGTCGAGGAGAAGCTCGCGCGCTTGGAGAAGCACGACCATCGCGTCATCCGGGTCGAGGTGGAGGTGGAGGCCGAGCGCAACCCGCGCCAGGCCGACCGGGCGGTGCGGGTGGAGCTCACCGCGTTCTCGAAGGGCCCGGTGATCCGGGCCGAGGCCGCCGCCGACGACAAGATGTCCGCCCTGGACCTCGCGCTGGACAAGATGGCCGGCCAGATGCGCCGCGCCGCGGACCGCAAGAAGGTGCACCGCGGCCGGCACACCCCGAAGTCGGTGGGCCAGGCGCTCGCCGACGTCGAGCCCAGCCCCGGCGCCGCCACGCTGGTCGAGGAGTCCGCGGACTCACCCCGTCACGTCGGGCCGATCACCGTCTTCGGCGACGGCCCGCTGGTGGTCCGGGAGAAGATCCACTCGGCCGACCCGATGACCCTCGACCAGGCGCTCTACGAGATGGAGCTGGTCGGCCACGACTTCTTCCTGTACGTCGACAAGGAGACCGGCCGCCCGTCGGTGGTCTACCGCCGACGGGGCTACGACTACGGCGTCATCGCCCTCGACCGGGGCTGAGCGCGCGGGTCACCTCGCGGCAAACGCCCGGGAACGTGCGGTTTGGCCCCCTCGCAGCCCTCGAATCCGGCTTGGGTAATCGGGACCACGCACGGTTGGGTCATGCCATGATCATCCCGTGGCAGATCAGGGACCAGGCCCCAAGCCGGGCGGCGAGCCCATCCGGGTGGCCGTCGTCGACGACCAGGAGCTCTTCAGGCGCGGCCTGACGATGCTCCTCGGCGTCGAGGAGGACATCGAGGTCGTGGGGGAGGCGGGCGACGGCGTGGCCGCGACCGAGCTGGCCGCGTCTGCCGTGCCGGACGTCATTCTGATGGACGTCCGGATGCCCAAGCGCTCGGGCATCGAGGCCTGCGTGGCCATCAAGGAGGTCGCCCCGACCGCCCGCATCATCATGCTCACGGTCAGCGACGAGGAGGCCGACCTCTACGACGCCGTCAAGAACGGCGCGTCGGGCTACCTCCTCAAGGACTCCTCGATCGACGAGGTGGCGCAGGCGATCCGGGTGGTCGCGGACGGCCAGTCGCTGATCAGCCCGTCGATGGCGATCAAGCTGCTCGACGAGTTCAAGCAGATGTCCCGCTCGGACCGCCAGCAGGTGCCGAGCCCCCGGCTGACCGACCGCGAGCTCGAGGTGCTCAAGCTCGTGGCCCAGGGCCTGAACAACCGCGAGATCGCCAAGCGCCTGTTCATCAGCGAGAACACCGTCAAGAACCACGTGCGCAACATCCTGGAGAAGCTCCAGCTGCACTCCCGCATGGAGGCCGTGATGTACGCCGTGCGCGAGAAGCTCCTCGACAT